>WHST01000033.1 GCA_009379955.1 Streptosporangiales bacterium
CGGCGGGAGACCCGTCGACGGTTGCCGTACTCGACATCGGTGAAACTGGCCTGATCGCTGCGCACACCTCATCATTCCGCGATCCCCAGCACCCAGCCAGACGGCACCCCGGACGAACCAGAAAATCAGCGCATCCCTAGGACGCGAGCTCGGTCAGGCGTTGCCGGGACAGGCCGGCGCCGTCCTGCAGGCCGCGGACGACGTCGACGACCGTGCCGTCGCCGGTGACGAGCACGGCGGACAGTCCGGTCGGCCGGTAGCGCTTGGCCAGGGGATCCTGGGCGCCGTCGAGGACGCGTGGGTAGCGCCCGCCGCGGTCGGCGAGCGCGTCGACCTCGCGGTGGTCGCCGCTGAGGTACACGGCGACGCCCGCCGCGCGTGCGGTCGAGGTGAGGTCGTCGACGCTCGTCGTGCAGCGGCAGTCGGCGGGCACCGCGACGACGACGGCGGTGCGGACCGAGGCCAGGTTGCGGCGCGTGCCGTCGACCGTGACGGTGGTGTCGGGCAACGGCCGGCCGACGCCGGTGCCTCCGGTCGACACCGCGCCGTCGCGCGGGGTGTCGCCGACGCGGGCCGGGTTGGCCGACCGCGGGCCGAGCAGGCTCATCACGCCGCCGAGCACGGCCGTGACGATGAGGGCGATCGCGATGACCGGGGCGAGGACGCCGTACGGGCCGAGCCGGCGGAAGCCGGGGACGTAGCGCTGGAGGCGGTCCTGGCGGCGTTGCCTACGTATCTCGCGGCGGTACGCCTGGACCTCGCGGTCGAGCTCACGCAGGTCGTCCGGGACGACGACGTCGACATCGGGCAGACCGTCGTCGTTCCACTCGGACCCACGCCCGAGATCCTCACCGGTCGCCATCGTCCCAGTATGCGCCGTCCGATCCGGGCCCGCACGGCCGGACCCCGCGGGCGGACGGACGGTCGCCGCCGTGGAAGTGGAACCGCGCGCGTGCCATGTGACGCGCTGTTTGTCAAGGCGGCAAACCCGCTCTGACCTGCGGAAACGCAACGAGTACGCGATCCGCGCCGTGGTAGTATTAGAGGCAGCGGAAGGGGAACTTCACACATGACGTTCAAGGTTGGCGATACCGTCGTCTACCCCCATCACGGGGCTGCCCTCATCGAATCCATCGAGAACCGCGTCGTCGCCGGCGAGAACAAGGACTACCTCGTCCTGAAGATCACGCAAGGTGACCTGACGGTCATGGTTCCTGCCGACAACGCGGAGATCGTGGGCGTTCGCGACGTCGTGGGCCGGGACGGGCTGGAGAAGGTGTTCGACGTGCTGCGCGCGCCGCACACCGAGGAGCCGACGAACTGGTCCCGCAGATACAAGGCCAACCTGGAGAAGCTCGCCTCCGGTGACGTCAACAAGGTCGCCGAGGTCGTCCGCGACCTCTGGCGCCGCGACCGGGAGCGCGGTCTCTCCGCCGGAGAGAAGCGCATGCTCGCCAAGGCCAGGCAGATCCTCGTGAGCGAGCTCGCCCTCGCCGAGAACACCAACGAGGACAAGGCCGAGGCCCTGCTCGACGAGGTACTCGCTTCCTGATCAGGTCCACCGTCGTGATCCCGCCCGCTAGCGGCGGGATCTCGTGACTGTCGCCGCCATCGTCCCGGCCGCCGGCCGGGGCGAGCGGCTGGGTCCCGGTGCCCCCAAGGCGTTGCGGACCATCGCCGGCGTCCCGATGCTCGTCCACGCCGTACGGTCGCTCGCCGCCGCCCGACTGGTCGACACCGTCGTGGTCGCCGCACCGCTCGACGAGGTCGCCGCCGTCCGGTCGATGCTCGCCGGACACGAGTTCGCCGCCGACGTCGACGTCATCGCGGGCGGCGACACCCGGCAGGACTCCGTCCGGCTCGCACTGCGGGCCCTCGCCGGTGACGTCGATACCGTGCTCGTCCACGACGCCGCGCGCCCGCTCGCGCCCCCCGAGCTCGCCGACTCCGTGGTCCGCACGATCCGCACCGGGGCCGAGGCGGTGGTCCCGTCCGCGCCGGTGGTCGACACCGTGAAGGAGGTCGACCTCGCCGGACGCGTCGTCCGTACCATCGACCGCACCCAGCTGCGTGCCGCGCAGACACCCCAGGGCTTCCGCCGCGACGTGCTCGAACGCGCCCACGAGGCGGCCGACGCGTCCGCGCCCGCCACCGACGACGCCGGGCTCGTCGAGCGGCTCGGCCGTCCGGTCGTCGTCATCCCGGGCGCCGAGGAGGCGTTCAAGGTGACCAGTCCGGTCGACCTGGTCCTCGCCGAGGTCGTCCTCACCAGGCAGCGCAGCGCCCATGGCCGCTGACGGCCCGCCCGTGCCGCGCGTCGGACTCGGTGTCGACGTCCACCCACTGGTGTCCGACAAGCCGCTCTGGCTCGCCGGCCTGCACTGGCCGGACGAACCCCTCGGGCTGGCCGGCCACTCCGACGGCGACATCGTGGCGCACGCGGCGTGCGACGCCCTGCTCTCCGCGGCCGGGCTCGGTGACCTCGGCACGCAGTACGGCACGTCCGACCCGCGCTGGAGCAGCGCGTCCGGCGAGGCGTTCCTCGTCGAGACCGGTCACCGGGTCCGCGACGCCGGCTTCGTGATCGGCAACGTCGCGGTGCAGCTCGTCGGGGAACGGCCGAAGATCGGTCCGCGCCGCGCGGAGGCGGAGAAGGTCCTCGGCGAGGCGCTCGGCGCGCCCGTCTCGGTCGGCGCGAGCACGACGGAGGGCCTCGGCCTTACCGGCCGCGGCGAGGGCCTCGCCGCCCTCGCGACCGCGATCGTCTGGCAGGCGCCGTAGCGCCGGGGTCCCGGCACCGTTGATCACGGTGACGTGATCAACGTGGACTTCACCCAGCGCCGGGACGAGGTGAAGTCCACCTCGGTGAGGTGAAGCACCGCCGACCTGCCCAGTCGTCAGGACGACGCGACGATGTCGGCGGCCTTGCGGGCGGCGATGAGCACCGGGTCCCACACCGGCGAGAACGGCGGGGCGTACGACAGGTCGACCATGGACAGCTCACCGACGGTCATCTCGTTCCAGAGTGCGAGCGCGCAGGTGTCGATGCGCTTGGCCGCACCCTCGCGGCCGACGATCTGCACGCCGAGCAGCCGCCCGCTGCCGATCTCGGCGAGCACCTTGACGGTGATCGGCCGGGCGCCGGGGAAGTAGCCGGCCCTCGTCGTGGAGTCGACCTTGGCCACGACGTACTCGAAGCCGGCGGCCGTCGCGTCCTTCTCGCGGAGTCCGGTACGCCCGATCTCCAGGTCGCAGACCTTGCTCACCGCCGTGCGCACGATGCCGGGGAAGGTCGCGTACCCACCGCCGATGTTCGTGCCGGCGACCCTGCCCTGCTTGTTGGCGTGGGTGCCGAGCGGGACGTGGGTCCACGACTGCGACACCCGGTCGAACGACTCGACGCAGTCGCCCGCCGCCCAGATGTCGTCCTGACCGGCGACCGTCATCCGCAGGTCGGTGCGGATCGCGCCGCTGTCGCCGAGACGCAGCCCGGCGTCTCGCGCGAGCGCGGTGGCCGGTCGTACGCCGGTGCCGAGCACGACGAGGTCGGCGGGGTACGTCGTGCCGCCCGCCACGACCGCGCTCACCCAGCCGCCGGCGGTCTCGATCCCCTCGACCGCGGTGTCGGTGACGACGTCGATGCCGAGGCCCGTCATGGCGTCGCGGAGCTGGGCGCCCATGTCGGGGTCGAGCGTCGTCATCGGCTGTGGCGCCCGGTCGACGAGCGTCACGTCGAGGCCGTGCCGCAGCATCGCCTCGGCCATCTCCACGCCGATGTAGCCCCCGCCGATCACCACCGCGCGTCGCGGCGCGCGGTCGTCAAGGGCCGCGAGCAGCGCGTACCCGTCGTCGAGCGTCTGCACGCCGAAGACCCCGTCGGAGTCGACGCCGGGAACGGGTGGCCGCGCGGGTGCCGCGCCTGTCGCGACGACGAGCTTGTCGAACGGCTCCGTGTACTCGCGTCCTTCCGCCTGGTCGTAGGCCGTGACCTCGCGGCGGTCGACGTCGATGCCGGTGACCTCGGTGCGCAGCCGGACGTCGATGCCGCGCCTGCGGTGCTCGTCGGGAGAGCGCGCCACCAGGTCGTCGGGCTCGCCCACGTCGCCCGCCACCCAGTACGGGATGCCGCACGCGGAGTACGACGTGAACGCACCCCGCTCGAACGCCACCACCTCGAGCTCGTCGCCGGCCAGTCGGTGCGCCTGGCTGGCGGCGGTCATGCCACCCGCGTCGCCGCCGACGACGACGAGCCGTGTACGCGTCGCTGCCATACGGTGATGATCGCACCCGGGCCGTCCCTGATTCGCCCGCCCGGTCCACGTCTCTGGTTCACTGGCAGACTGGTGGAGGAAACCTTCCGTCCACGGCGGTCGTCGTACCCCGCGCTCCGGTACCGACACCCACGACACAGAGGGATGTTCCATGCCCGACGCGGACTCGCCGCTCATCGCCAGCTTGCGCGCAGCCGTCACCGCCGCACCGGACGACGTGCCGTTGCGTGTCCACCTCGCCGAGCTGCTGCTCGCCGCGGGTGACCAGCAGGGAGCCATCGAGCACGCGGCCGCGGCGTTGCAGCGCGACCCCGGCTCCGACCAGGCGCGCGCCCTGATGACGCGGGCGATGGCCGATCCGGCGTCCTCCTCGTCCGCTCCGTCCCCGGCCCAGGGGGAGCCCCGGCAGCCCACGTCCGGCGACACCGAGGACGGGACCGAGGCGCAGACCGAGCAGCCATCCCGGCAGGACGGCGAGTTCGACTGGGGCAGGCTCGAGGACGAGTTCCGCGGCGTGGTGCAGCCGATGTACGTCGACGAGCAGGGCAACGAGGTGCCCGACGTCTCGGCGTTCGAGGTCGAGCAGGCGGGCATCCGCCTCGCCGACGTCGGCGGCCTGCAGGACGTCAAGGACCGGCTCGAGGCGTCTTTCCTCGCCCCGATGCGCAACCCGGAGCTGCGCAAGCTCTACGGTAAGCAGCTGCGCGGCGGCCTGCTCCTCTACGGGCCGCCCGGCTGCGGCAAGACGTTCATCGCGAGGGCCGTCGCCGGCGAGATGGGCGCGCAGTTCATCTCGGTCTCCATCACCGACGTCCTCGAGATGTGGATCGGGTCGAGCGAGAAGAACCTGCACGAGCTGTTCGAGACCGCCAGGCGCAATACGCCGTGCGTGGTGTTCCTCGACGAGCTCGACGCGATTGGCCAGAAGCGCAGCCACACCCGGTCGTCCGGCATGCGGACGACGGTCAACCAGCTGCTCACCGAGCTCGACGGCGTCGCCAACAACAACGACGGCGTCTTCGTTCTCGGCGCGACCAACGCCCCGTGGGACGTCGACCCCGCGCTGCGCCGGCCGGGCCGGTTCGACCGCGTGGTCCTCGTGCTCCCGCCGGACGAGGACGCGCGCGAGGCGATCGTGAAGTACCACCTGCGGGGCCGCCCGATCGCCGGCGTCGACGCGCGCAGGATCGCCAAGGCGACCGACGGGTACTCCGGCGCCGATCTCGCGCACCTGTGCGACACCGCGGCCGAGCGCGCGCTGCTCGACGCCGTCCGCTCCGGTGAGGCACGGATGGTCGAGATGCGCGACTTCGACGGCGCGCTGCCGGAGGTCAGGCCGTCGATCGGTCCGTGGCTCGACGTCGCGAAGAACGTCGCCCTGTTCGCGAACGAGGGCGGCGCGTACAACGAGCTGCTGCGTTACCTGAAGAAGCGAAAGCTGGCATGAGCGCTGAGCCGACGGGACTCGACCCCGAGGTCGTACGCGCCCGCGTCCTGATCGACGCCGGTCGCTGCGACGAGGCGCGCGTCCTGCTGCAGACCTCGCTCGCCCGCGAACCCGACGACGGCGGGCTGTGGTGCCTCCTCGCCTTGTGCATGGTCAGGCTCGACCAGCCCGGGGAGGCCATCTCGGCGGCCCGCCGCGCCGCCGCGCTCGAGCCGGCCGAGGAGTGGCCGCACCGGCTCGCGAGCATCGCGTACTGCGCGCAGCGCGACTACGCCAACGCCACCGCCGCCGCCCGCGAGGCCGTACGACGCGAGCCGAGTCTGTGGCAGACGCACGCGCAGCTGGCCCTGGCCACTCACGAGCTGAAGGACCGCGCGTCGCTCGACGAGGCCTGGCAGGCGGCGTCGTACGCGACGTCGCTGGCGCCCAACGAGGCCGAGAGCCACTTCGTGATGGGTGTCGTGGCGCAGGAGAGGGGCCAGAACGCCATCGCCGAGAGCGCGTACCACAAGGTGCTCTCCCTCGACCCGAACCACGCGGCCGCGATGAACAACCTCGGCCTCGTCCAGCTGCGCCGCGGCAAGATCCACGAGGCGACCGAGGGCTTCACCTCGTCGCTGCGCAGCGACCCGCGGCTCGACGTCGCGCGTGCCAACGTCGAGTCGGTCGGCTGGCGGTTGATGACGTTCGCGTACTACATCGCGTTCGGCGGCTTCTGGATCCTGCGCATCCTCGTCACCACGTACGCCGATCAGGGAGCGCTCGGCTACGGGCTCCGTGCTGCCGTCGGTGCCGCCCTGCTCGCGGTCTGGGTCGTGCTCGGCGTGAAGATGATCGGCGGGCTGCCCGCCACCGCCCGCGGGTACCTGTTCTCGCTGCCGCGGCGCAACCTCGGCTTCGCGCTGATGTCCCTCGGGGTCAGCGTGTGCGTACTCGGTTCGATGTTCGGCGCGTTCGCACCCGCGTCGCTCGCGATGTACGGCCTCTACGTCGCCATCGTCGCCATCTTCGTCAGCTTCGTCACCTCCTGGGTGGTGACGATCCGCGCCTGGCGCGCCCGCAAGTCCCGCTGACGGCTCACCTCAGGGGATGATGAGGTTGACGTCGCCGAACTCGTGCCACAGGTAGCGCTCGGCCAGGGCGGCGCTGTAGGTGCGGCGCAGCACGCCGCGGCCGGCGACGGCCTCGAGCATCAGCAGGTGGGAGGCCCGCGGCTCGTGCAGGCCGGTGAGCAGGCCGTCGACCGCCCGCACGCCGCGGTCGGGGGTCACCACCAGGTCGGTCCAGCCCGAGCCGGGGGTGACCCGGCCGTACGTGTCCGTCACAGTCTCCAGCGCCCGGACGACGGTGGTGCCGACGGCGACGACGCGGGCGCCGGACGCCCTGGCCGACGCGACGACGCGCGCCGTCGAGGCGGGGACGGAGTACCACTCGGGGTACGGCTTCTCGTGGGCCTCGGGTGAGGCCACGCCGGTGTGCAGGGTCAACGGCGCGACGACAACGCCGCGCGAGACGAGGCGCGTCACCAGCTCCGCGGTGAACGGGCGCGCCGCACTCGGCATCTCCGCGCTGCCCGGCTCGGTGGCGAACACCGTCTGGTACGCGTCGAGCGGCCAGTCCCTGCGGACGTAGCCGTACCTGATCGGACGGCCGTGCCCGGCGAGGTAGGCGGTGACGCTCGGCACGTCGAGCGCACCGACCCAGAGTCGCCCGGGCGAGTACGGCGCGCGGAGCGTCAGGGTGTGCCCGCCGGGCATCGTGATCTCGTCGCCGGCGCGGCCCGTGTCGTCGCGCTCGCCGCCACGGCGGAGCTCGACGACCCAGTCGCCGCCCGGCTGTTCGGTGGAGAAGTTGACCGAGCGGCCGTCCCCGATGTCGACCGCCGCCGGCAGCGTGCCGGACACGTTCACCACCAGGACGTCGCCCGGCGCCAGCTGGTCGGGCAGGTCGGCGAACCGGTGGTGGCTCACCGCGCCGGTGCCGATGCGGCTCACGAGCAGCCGGACGTCGTCGCGTCCGTCGCCACGCGCCTCGGCGGGCTCGTGCGCCTCGAGCTCGGGCGGCAACGTGAAGTCGAGCCGCTCGCCGGCCGCCGCGGACGACGGGATTGTCGCCGGCGGTCCGGTGTCGGGCACGTCGGGACGGGACAGGAGCGTCGGTCTCAGCAGCCCGCGCCCGCTTCCTCGCTCGCCTCCGGCAGGTGTCGCGACAACGCACTGCCCGGTCCCGGCCTCCGACGCGACCCCTACCTGCGGCTCCCTCGTCAGCTCCTGCGCTCTCATGCCGACACTGCCAGCAGGTCGCTCGCCCGGTACCTGCCGCTGGCGGGCCGCTCGGTCACCAGCCGGACGAACGCCGGCACCACGGTCCCGGGCAGCGGACGGTCGGAGATGTCCTCGTCGGGGAACGCCTCCTGGTGCATTCGCGTGCGCAGGTCGCCCGGGTCGACCCACCACACCCGGACGTCCGGCTCCTCCGCGGCGAGGATCGCGGACGCCTGCTCCAGTGCCGCCTTCGTCGCGCCGTACCCGCCCCAGCCCTCGTACGGCTCGACCGCGGCGTCGGACGTCACGTTGACGACGGCGCCCGCGTTCGCCCGGAGGGCTGGCAGCACGCGCTGCGTCAGCGTCCATGGCGCGACGAGGTTCGCCTCGACGACCTCGCGCAGGACATCGGCGGGGTAGTCGGCCACGGACGGCTGCGGGCTCGGCCCGAGGATCCCGGCGCTGTTGACCAGCAGGTGGAGTGAGCCGAGTCCGCCTGCCGCACGCACCAGCTCGGCCTGGTGTGCGGGGTCCCTGACGTCGCCGGGGACCGCGGTCACGCCGGTGATGTCGCCCACCGCCGCGGCCAGCGTCGTCGCGTCGCGCCCGTCGACGACGACCTGCCAGCCGGCCCCGGCGAGCCCTCTGGTCAGGGCGAGCCCGAGTCCGCGCGAGGCGCCCGTCACTATCGCCACCTGTGCCTGTGCCTGTGTCTGTGTCGCAGTCATGTCCGCAGTCTGGGTCGCCGCCCCCGCTCCGGGCAGCGGTCCCTGAGCCCGCCCGTGCTCGGTCGTTCGTCCTAGGACCGCCGTCCGATGACCAGGGGCGTCGCCGCGGGTAGCCTCGGCCAGATGAGCACGGGGATGGGTGGGTCGGCCAGATGAGCACGGGGATGGGTGAGTCGGCGGCGTCGTTGCACGCGCTGAGCTCGGCCGTGCTCGCCCTCAACCAGCACCTCGACGTCCGTGGCGTGCTGCGCATGGTCGTCGAATCGGCGCGTACGCTCCTCGGCGCGCGGTACGCCGCGCTCGGCATCCCAGACGACCACGGCTCGTTCGCGGAGTTCGTGGCTGTCGGCATCCCCGACGAGCAGTGGGACGCCATCGGGCCGCTGCCGCACCAGCACGGCCTGCTCGCGGTGATGCTGACCGACTCGCAGCCGCAGCGCCTCGACGACATCCGTCGGCACCCGAGCTTCGACGGCTGGCCCAAGGCGCACCCGGTGCTGAAGGACTTCCTCGGCATGCCGATCCTCGCCGACGAGCAGATCGTCGGCGCGATCTACCTGGCCAACAAGGAGACCCCCGGCGGCTTCACCAAGGACGACGAGGAGCTGCTGCGCGTCTTCGCCGCCCACGCGGCGATCGCGTTGACGAACGCGCGGCTCCACGAGCGCAACCGCGAGCTCACCGTCGTCGAGGAACGGCACCGGCTGGCCAGGGAGCTGCACGACGCGGTGTCGCAGAAGCTCTTCTCGCTGCGGCTCACCGCGAGTGCCGTCGGTGCGCTCGTCGGCAAGGAGCCCGACCGGGCGAGGACCGAGCTGCAGCGCATCCACGACCTTGCATCAGAGGCGGTCGGCGAGCTGCGTTCGGTGATCTGGGAGCTGCGTCCCGCGGATCTGCGTGACGACGGGCTCGTCGCCGTCCTCCGCCAGCACGTCAAGGTGCTCGACCGCATCCACGAGCCGACGGTCGAGTGGCGGGCACCCTGCGTGCCGCACCTCGACGACGCGCGCGCCACCGTGGTCGTCCGCATCGCGCAGGAGGCGTTGCACAACGCCCTGCGGCACGCCGACCCGAGCCACGTGCAGGTCACCCTCAACTGCCGCGACGGCGGGGGCGCGATGCTCGTGGTCGCCGACGACGGCGTCGGGTTCGACCCGGACGAGGCAGAGCGCAGTTCGCGACGCCTCGGTCTCGGCTCGATGCGCACGCGGGCGGAGGCCGTCGGCGGCGACCTCACCATCACGTCGAGCCCCGGCAAGGGCACGACCGTACGGCTGGAGCTGCCAGATGGGTGACGTGATCCGGGTCCTGGTCGTCGACGACCACCCCGTCGTGCGGCAGGGCCTGCGCGTGTTCCTCGACCTGCAGGACGACCTGGAGGTCGTCGGCGAGGCGGGCGACGGCGCCGAGGCCGTCGACCGGGTCGCGGAACTCCTTCCCGACGTCGTGCTGCTCGACCTGAAGATGCCGGGCGTCGACGGTGTCGAGACGCTGCGCATGCTCCGCGAGCGCGACGTCCGTGCCAAGGTGCTCGTGGTCACGAGCTTCACCGACCCGGCCGCGGTGGTGCCCGCGATCCGTGCGGGCGCCGTCGGCTACCTCTACAAGGACGTCGCGCCCGAGGCGCTCGCGCAGGGCATCAGGTCGGTCCACGCGGGGCACGCCCTCATGGCGCCTGAGGTCGCGACGCTGCTCGCGTCCGGCGAGCCCGAACGAGACCGCGGCCTCGCGAGCCTCACCCAACGCGAGCGCGAGGTGCTCGGCGAGCTCGCGCGCGGGCGGTCCAACAGGGAGATCGCCCGGGCGTTCCGGCTGGCCGAGAAGACGGTCAAGACCCACGTCTCCAGCATCTTGATGAAGCTCGGCGTCGCCGACCGCACCCAGGCGGCCCTCTACGCCCAGCGGCACGGCCTGGGCGAGAGCTGACGCCCTGGCCTCAGCCTCGCGGGTCCGCCGGGAGGCGCGCGAGCAGGAGCGACACGAGGCAGGCGAGCGACGCCGCCGTGCCGAGCAGCACGAGGGCGCCGAGCGTGGGTGGGTACCAGGAGGGCAGCGGTCCTTCGACGAGGTGGTAGCCCTCGAAGTTCTTCCACCCGACCGGGTTGCCGGCCAGGGCCACGAGCATCCACCCCAGGCAGGCCGTGCCGACCAGTCCGCCGAACACGCGCACCGCGCCGGCTCGCCGCGGTGTCTCTCGCCATGCGTACCGTGCGAGGACGATCGCGGCGACCGCGAGGACGACGCCGACCACCGCCAGCGCCGCCGCGACCCCGTAGGCCTCACGGGCGGCCTCCGCGATGTGGTGGCCGCCGCTGCCGGCGACGATCTCGTCCACCCGCAGGCCGTCGACGCGGGCCGCGACGGCGGGGAAGTTGAGGGCCGAGATCGCCAGCGCGGCCGCGGCGGCGATCAGCACCGCGGGCGCGAACGGACGTGGCGAGAGCGGCAGTCGTACGGCGGGACGGTCACGGGCGAGCCACGCGACGGTCGCCGGCCGGGCCAGGACGACGAGGGCGGTGACCGCGCCCGCAGCGGCCAGCAGCACGGGGGCGGTGCGCACCACGGCGTACGGGAGTGGCGCCCCCTCGGTGCCGTAGGCGCAGGCGTCGCCGCCGCCGAAGTCGCAGATCGGTGCCGCCAGTCCCACGAAGAAGAGCATGAGGAACGCCAGGGCCGCGACCACGCCGGTCAGGGTGAGCGCGACACCGGTCGAGCGGCCGCGGCTGCGCAGCATCGACCTGCGGACGAGGACGCAGAACACGACGGGAAGCGCGAGGAACACCGCCTCGGCGAGGATCCCGCCCGCCGCCACCTCCAGGTCGGCGTTCTGCGCGGTGAGCACGTACGCCGCCGCGTCGACGGAGACGATCGCCGCGCAGGCGAGAGGCACGGTCAGGAGGGTGAGTGCCGCGAGGCGGGGTGGGCTCGGTGGGCTCGGCGTCGACATGCGGCCTTCGACCTTCGTCTGTTGCGGACGGTTCCCATCCGCGCGGTGCAGGGTGCTTCGGTCCGCTGCCCGACCCCCAAAAGCGCGCATCTACGGGGTGAGGCAGCTCCCTGGGCGCCGCACTCCCCGCTGGCTGCGTGGTCTCGGAGCGCCTGCTTGCGCGCCTGCTTGCGCGGCTGCGGAACTGTTATTCATCCGTGACATTAAGCCGCTCTCGGGTGTCCGATATTTCCCGATCTCATGTCGGTACCGGGGTCTAGCCTGGGGTTTATGGACGGCGACAAGACCACACCCGGCACCGCGGACGCGGTGTGGGAACGCGCCCTCACCGCCCGGGAAATGGTCGCGTCGTTGGCCGTCACCGACCTCGGTGTCCTCGGCCACGACGACGTCGACGGGGTCCTGGCCGTGGTGGAGGAGACCGCTTGGATGCTGCCGAGTGTGCAGCAGGGTCTGGTGCGGCAGGTCCGCGACCGGGGGATGCACGCCGACCGGCAGTACAAGTCGCCGGTGCCGTACCTGCGAGACCTGCTGCGGATCACCGAACCCGACGCCGCCGCCCGGGTCCGGGCGGTGGAACGGTTCCAGCCCCGCACCACCGTGTCGGGGGAGGTGTTGCCGCCGTTGTTCCCGCGGGTCGCCGCCGCGCAGGTGTGCGGGGTGATCTCCGCTGGGCATGCGTCGGTGATCGCTGAGGCGTTGCGGAAGCTCCCGGCCGCGGTCGACGAGCCGATCAGGGTGGCCGCGGAGGAACGACTCGTGCAGACCGCGGGTGAGGTGGATCCGGTGCGGCTGCGGTCCGCGGCCAAGCACCTGGCCGCGGTGCTGGACCCCGACGGGGTCCTCGCGACCGAGCAGGAGCAGCGGGAGGGTCAGGAGTTCACCCTGACCCCGGACCTGCACGGCATGTACTCACTCCGTGGCCGCCTCGACGCCCCCACCGCCAACGTCGTCTCCCTCGCGGTCGAGGCACTGGCCAAGCCGACACCCAGCGCGGATGGGACCCCGGACCTGCGGACCGCGACCCGGCGCCGCGCCGACGCACTCGGGCGGCTCGCCGCGATGGCGCTGGACCATCCGACGATGCCGACCACGGGTGGGCACCGCCCACAGGTCATCGCCACGGTGACTCTCGCGGAGCTCCAGGCTCGCGTGGGGACCGGGAGGCTGAACAACGGCGCACCCGTCTCCGTCCACGAGCTGCTCAAGACCGCCTGCCAGGCCGACACCACCCTCGCCGTGTTCGGCTCGCAGGGGGAGGTCCTGCACTACGGCCGGTCCCAGCGGCTCGCACCACCCGCACTACGTCGGGCGCTCATCGCCAGGGATCACGGGTGTGGTGGCCGGGTGTGACGCGCCACCGCAGTACACCCAGGCCCACCACGTCACCTGGTGGTCCCGAGGCGGCACCACCGACATCGACAACCTCGCCCTGGTCTGCACCGTCCACCACACCGCCATCCACGACGGCACCGTCGACCTGACCATGAGCAACGGCCGCGCGCACACCATCCCACCTCGGTGGCTCGACCCGACACAGAGACCGAGACTGAACCGCGTCCACGACCGACCACCCTGACGCAGGGCGAGTTGTCAAAGGCAAGGTCCGGTCGGTCAGAGGAAGTAGCGGAGCCAGACGTAGGCGAACGCTAGCGGGACGGTGACGCCGGCGACGACGATGCCGTACTTCGTGAACGTCCAGAAGCTGATCGGATGGCCCTGGCTGCGCGCGACGCCGATGGCCACGACGTTGGCGCTCGCTCCCACGGCCGTCGCGTTGCCGCCTAGGTCGGCGCCGAGCGCGAGCGCCCACCACAGGGCCTCGCGGGTGCCGGCGTCGCCGATCGAGGCGCCGAACTCCTCGACGATCGGCAGCATCGTCGCCACGAACGGGATGGTGTCGATGATCCCGCCGATGATCGTCGAGCCGGCCATCAGGCCGCCCGCCGCGAGCAGGTACCTGTCGCCGACGACGTCAATGGCCGCCTTGCCGACGGCGTCGATCACGCCGGTGTGGACGAGGCCGCCGACGAGGACGAAGAGGCCCATGAAGAAGACGAGCGTCTCCCACTCGACCTCCTCGAGGAACTCGGCCGCGGAGCTGCGGTTCACCAGCACGATGAGACCGGCGCCGAGCATCGCGATGACCGACGGCTCGAGGCCGAGCCTGGTGTGGAGGACGAAGCCGACGATGACCAGACCGATCACCGCCAGGCACTTGACCACGCCGGCGCGATCCTTGAGCGCGGCGTCCTCGTCCATCGCCATCATCGCGGCGACCCGTTCCGGGTGGTACTGCAGCGCGGACCTGAACATGATGCGGCACAGCCCGAGGAACACCAGGAGGAGCACGACGGTGATCGGCGCGAGGTTGACGAGGAAGTCGTCGAACGACAGGCCCGCACGCAGCCCGATCATGATGTTCGGCGGGTCGCCGATGAGGGTCGCGGTGCCGCCGATGTTCGCGGCGAACACCTCGGCGAGCACGAACGGCACCGGCGGCAGGGCGAGGCGTCCGCACACGGCGAACGTCACGGGCGCGACGAGCAGCATCACGGTGACGCTGTCGAGGAACGCCGAGATGAGCGCGGTGACGACCACCAGCATCACCATCAGCCGGAACGGCCGGCCACCGCTGCGCTTGGCGGCCCAGATGGCGAGGTACTCGAACAGTCCCGTCTGCTTGGTGACGCTGACCACCATCATCATGCCGAACAGCAGGAAGATGACGTTCCAGTCGACGCCCGTCTCCTCGGAGAAGAAGGCGGTGTGGGTGTCGACGATGCCGACGACGGACATGGCCGCCACGCCGAGGAGCACGGCGACGACGCGGTTCACGCGTTCGGATGCGATGAGTGCGAACGCGAGGGTGAAGAGGGAAACGGCAACGATGGCCATGGCGGGCTCCTGGAAGGGCTCGCGCGTGCTCACGGCCTCCGCGGGTGCCGGACGTCCGTCCGGGTACGCGAGGAGACGTGGCCCGCAGATGGGCGGGTCACGGGATCTCTCCACGGGATGCGTGAGCACGGGCACGCGTGGCGTGCCCGTGGGATGTCAGCCCGCGGAGATCAGCGGGCCGGGGGAGCGCGGTGCCTGGGCAGGCCGACCGCGAAGACGCGCCGGGGCGGCACGGGACGCCGCGGACGCGCCGCCGTCAGTCGGGCCAGCAGGGCGAGCAGTGCGGCGCTCATGCCGACGGTCGCCAGCGGGAGCAGGCCCGACGCGCCGGGCAGCAGGTCGCCCGCGGTTATCTGCGGGGGCGTGAGCGGCGGGCGGTCGGTGTCGGACGGCGCGGTGATCACCGGACCGGCGGTCGACGATCTCGTGCCGGGGTCGGCGCGGGACACGGACGGGACCGCGACGCCCACGACGGCGCACGCGAGCAGGACCGCGGCGAGCAGGTGGAGCACCCCGCGGGCTCGCGAGGACACGAAGCGGGCGACGGCGAGGTCTGCGCCCATGGCGTCTCCCCTCGTCGCGGGCCCGACGTTCCTGCCGCTACTTTACCTTTCCATTACCATGCCACCAAACCCGCGGCTCCCGGCGGCGTCGGCCGGAGACGAACGGTGACGTCGGCGGTCGATGGCTCGAAAACCCTTTGCTCAGAGGCCTTTGGGCTCCGTAGCGTCGTTGCCTGCCATGAAGACACTCCCCCTGCCGGATCCCGGCCATGCCGACGTGCGCTCACCCGCGCGGTACCTCGCGTGGGTGGGGCGGAAGCAGCTGGTCACGATCGCGGGCGGGTCGGCGTTCGGCATCGTCTGGATGGTCGCGCAGGCGGTCATGCCGGCGATCATCGGTCGCGGTGTCGACGACGGTGTCACCGGCCGCGACCTGGGGGCGTTGCTCGGCTGGGGGGCGGTACTGCTGCTCGCCGGCGGCGTGCAGGCGGGCGCCGGCATCGCGCGGCACCGCTTCGCCGTCACCAACTGGCTGACGGCGGCGTACCGCACCGTGCAGCTCGTCGTCCGGCATGCGACGGGTCTCGGCGCCACCCTGCCGAAGCGGGTCGCGACCGGGGAGGTCGTGAGCGTCGGCGCGACCGACATCGCCTACATCGGCAACGCGATGGAGGTGACCGGACGCCTCGCGGGAGCGGTGGTCTCGTTCGTGGTCGTCGCGTTTATCCTGCTGGGGTCTTCGATGGTGCTTGGTCTCGTCGTGCTGATCGGCGTCCCCGTGCTCGTCGTCGCGCTCGGCCCGATCCTGCGCCCGCTGCACCGCAGGCAGGCCGAGCAACGCGAGCTCACCGGCAGGCTCAACACCCTGGCGGGCGACATCGTCGCCGGGCTGCGCGTCGTCCGCGGCATCGGCGGCGAGGACACGTTCAACGGGCGCTACCACGCCGCGTCCCAGCGGGTACGCGCGTCGGGTGTCCGGGTCGCGCGGGTGCACTCGGTGCTCGACGCGCTGCAGATCCTGCTGCCCGGCGTGTTCGTCGTGTTCGTCACCTGGCTCGGCGCCAGGTTCGCGGTCGCCGGGCAGATCTCCGCGGGTGAGCTCGTCGCGTTCTACGGGTACGCGGCGTTCCTCGTCATGCCGCTCACGACGGCGACGGAGGCGGTGCACAAGGTCACCCGTGCGCTCGTGGCGTCCCGCCGTGTCGTCGACATCCTGCGGATCGAGCCCGAGGTGCACGACACGGCGCGGCAGGCGCCGCCGCCCGCCGACTCGGTGCTCGTCGACGTCGCGTCGGGCGTGCGGATCGAGGCGGGGCTGCTCACGGTCGTCGCGACGGCGCAGCCGGCCGAGGGCGCGGCGATCGCCGACCGGCTCGGCCGGTACGTCGACGCCGACGTGCGCTGGGGCGAGGTGCCCCTCGCCGACGTGGCGGTCGACGAGGTGCGGCGGCGCATCGTCGTCCACGACACGGAGAGCCGGTTGTTCACCGGTCGGCTGCGTGACGAGCTCGACCCGACCGGCGCGGCGATGGGCGAGGACGTGCTCGCGGCGCTGCGGACGGCGTCCGCCGAGGACGTCCTCGAGGCCCTCGACGGTGGCGTCGAGGCGCAGGTCGAGGAGCGCGGCCGGACGTTCTCCGGCGGGCAGCGGCAGCGGCTGATGCTCGCGCGGGTGCTGGTCGCCGACCCCGAGGTGCTGGTGCTCGTGGAGCCGACGTCGGCGGTCGACGCCCACACCGAGGCGCGGATCGCCGGACGTCTCGGTGCGGCGCGCGCCGGACGTACGACGGTGGTCGTGTCGTCCAGCCCGCTGGTGCTCGACCGCGCCGACCGGGTCGTCCTCGTCGAGGACGGCCGCGTGACGCACGAGGGCACCCACCGCGGGCTGCTCGCGGAGTCGCAGCACTACCGCGCCGTGGTGACGCGGGAGGAGACCGAGGAAGAGGAGGTGACGGCGTGAGCAGGAAGCTGCCCGTCGCGAGCGGCAGGGACGTGCGCGCGTACGTCCGGTCGCTGGCGCGCCGGCATCCGCGCGCGCTCGCCGGCACCGTTGCGCTGCACGGCCTCGCCGCCGTCAGCGGACTCGCCGGTCCCTATCTCCTCGGCCGGCTGGTCCAGGGCGTCGTCGACGGCACGTCGACGACGCGGGTCGACATGTTCGCCCTGGTGCTCGCGTCGTTCCTGCTGGTGCAGACCGTCCTCACCCGGATGGCGCGGTTCGCGTCGCTCGCGTTCGGCGAGCGGGTGATGGCCGAGCTGCGCGAGGACTTCGTGTCGAGCGCGCTGTCGCTGCCGCTCGGCACGGTGGAGAGCGCGGGCACCGGTGACCTCACCACCCGTTCGTCGCGTGACGTCGAGTCGCTCGCGCGCAGCGTCAGGTACGCCGTGCCGGAGACCGCGATCGCGATCGTCACGGTCGTGTTCACCCTCGGCGCGCTGGTATTCGTCGGCCTGCTCGTGGCGCTGCCGTGCGTGCTCGGCGTACCGATCCTGTGGGCGAGCACGCGGTGGTACCTGCGTCGTGCGCCCGCCGGCTACCTGCGTGAGGACGCCGCGTACGCAGAGATCAACGCGAGCCTCGCCGAGACGGTCGAGGGTGCGCGCACCGTCGAGGCACTGCGGCTGCGGCAGCGGCGCATCGACCGCACCGACGACGACATCCGTGAGTCGTACAATGCCGAGCGCTACACGCTGTTCCTGCGCACGGTGTGGTTCCCGACCGTGGAGGTCGCGTACATCCTCCCCGTCGTCGCCACGCTGGTGCTCGGCGGCGTGCTGTACGCGTACGACCTGGCCACGATCGCGCAGGTCACGACGGCCACGCTGTACGTGCAGCAGCTCGTCGACCCGGTCGACCGGCTGATCTCCTGGCTCGACGAGTTCCAGGTCGGCGCGGCCTCGCTCGCCCGGTTGCTCGGTGTGCGGGTCGTGCCCGACGACCGCGAGGAGACGGGTCGGCAGCCGGCGGGCGACCACCTGGTGGCCACGGACGTGCGGTTCTCGTACACGCCGGGACGCGAGGTGCTGCACGGCATCGACCTCGACGTCCGTACCGGCGAGCGCCTCGCGGTGGTCGGGCCGAGCGGCGCGGGCAAGTCCACCCTCGGACGCCTGCTCGCCGGCATCCACCCGCCGGGCGACGGCGCGGTGACCATGGGTGGCGTCGGGCTCACCGAGCTGCCGCTCGACGACCTGCGCAGGCGCGTGGCCCTGGTGACCCAGGAGCACCACGTGTTCGTCGGGTCGGTACGCGACAACCTCGTGATGGCGATCCCCGACGCGTCCGACGCGTCCGACGCCGCCGTCCGCCGGGCACTCGACGCGGTCGACGCGATGGACTGGGTCGACGCGCTGCCCGACGGTCTCGACACCGCGGTCGGCTCCGGCGGGCGCGTCCTCACCCCCGCGCAGGCGCAGCAGCTCGCGCTGGCGCGGCTGGTCCTCGCCGACCCGCACACGTTGGTGCTCGACGAGGCCACGTCGCTCATCGACCCGCGGGCGGCGCGGCACCTGGAGCGCTCGCTCGGCGCGGTGCTCGACGGCCGCACGGTCGTCGCGATCGCCCACCGGCTGCAGACCGCCCACGACGCCGACCGCGTCGCGGTCGTCGAGGACGGCCGGCTGTCCGAGCTGGGCAGCCACGACGAGCTCGTCGCCGCCGGCGGCCCGTACGCCGCGCTCTGGCGCTCCTGGCACGGCGACGACACGTCGTAGGCCAGGTGCGACAGGATGGCGGCATGGATCTTCGCATCTTCATCGAGCCGCAGCAGGGCGCCACTTACGACGACCAGCTCCGGGTCGCCAAGGCGACCGAGGAGCTCGGGTTCGACGCGTTCTTCCGGTCCGACCACTACCTGCACATGGGGGGCGTCGACCCGCTGCCCGGGCCTACCGACTCGTGGGTCACGCTCGCGGGCCTCGCCAGGGAGACCGAGCGGATCAGGCTCGGCACCCTGGTCACCTCGGCGACGTTCCGGCACCCGGGACCGCTCGCCATCGCGGTGGCGCAGGTCGACCAGATGAGCGGCGGGCGCGTCGAGCTGGGGCTCGGCGCCGGCTGGTTCGCGGCGGAGCACCAGGCGTACGCGATCCCGTTCCCCGACATCCGGGAGCGGTTCGACCGGCTGGAGGAGCAGCTCGCGATCGTGCTGGGACTGTGGGACAACCCGACCGGTGAGACCTTCGGCTATCGCGGCACGCACCACGAGGTCAGCGGGTCACCCGGGCTGCCCAAGCCGACCCAGCGACCGCATCCGCCGGTGATCATCGGCGGGAGCGGCAGGACCCGGACACCGGCGCTCGCGGCGTCGTACGCCGACGAGTTCAACGCGAACTTCATGACGGTCGAGCGCACGCAGCAGCAGTACGCGCGCGTGCACCAGGCGTGCGAGGCGATCGACCGCGATCCGTCGACGCTCATCTACTCGGTCGCGCTGCCGGTCTTCGCCGGCAAGGACGACGCGACGGTGACCCGCCGCCTGGAGTTCGCCGGACGCGACCGCGCCGATGCGGCTGTCACCGGGCTCGTCGGTACGGGAGCCGAGATCGTCGACCGGATCGGCGCCTACGCCGGCGCGGGCGCCTCGCGCGTCTACCTCCAGGTGCTCGACCTGGCCGACCACGACCACCTGGAGTACCTGGCCGCCGAGGTGCTCGCACAGGTCTGAGCGCCGGCGGCACCCCAGCCGCATACCTGGTGAAGGGCACCCTCACCGGGCCAGAACACGGTGAGGGTGCCCCTCACGGGTTGCTGTTGGTCGCGACCCATGAGGACGTGCTCAGAGGCGGCCTTCGGCGATGCCGGTCAGGGTGTCGGCGATGCGGTCGAGGGTCACCGACCACACGCTCTCCTCCTGGGCGAAGCAGATGCGAAACGATCCGACGCCACGGGGACCGAACTGGTAGCCGGGGTTGACGATCACGCGCGCCTGCTCCAGCAGGATCCGTGCGACGTCCTGGTCGGAGCGGCCGAGTGCCTTCACGCTGGGGAACATGTACGACGTGCCCTGGGCGCGGTGGATCTCCACCATGTCGAGCGCGCTCAGCCGTTCGTACGCCATGTCGCGGACCGCCTGGTACTCCTCGATGCGCTGCTCGAGGAACTCGGTGTCCTCGCGGAGCCAGCGGCGCAGGATGTGCTGCGCGTAGGCGGGAGCGCGGATCGCGGTGATCGACTGGACGTCCTCGATCCGGTTCAGCACCTCGGGTGGCGCGACGACGCAGCCCACCCGGAAGCCGGACATCTGCTCCGTCTTCGACGGGCCGAGCAGCGTGATCGTGCGCTCCCTCATGCCGGGGAGCGCGGTCAGGTGGTGGAACGGGCGGCCGTCGTAGACGAGTCGCGAGTAGAGCTGGTCGACGAGGACGACGACGTCGTGTGCGAGCGCGATCTCGCCGATCCTGCGCACCGTGGCGTCGTCGTAGACGGCGCCGGTCGGGTTGTTGGGGTGCGAGAGCACGAGCAGGCGCAGCCCGGCCCGGGCCGCCGACTCCAGGGCGTCGAGGTCGACGACGGGCCCCTGCGGGGTCAGCTCGAGCGCGACGTGGACGACCTCGGCGCCGCAGAAGCGCAGCATCCGCTCCGTCGAGAGGTACTCGGGGTCGAGGAGTGCGACCCGGTCGCCCTCCTCGACCAGCGCGGAGACGGCGCCGAACAGTCCGGCCTGGGTGCCTGGTGTCAGCGCCAGGTCGGTGTCCGGGTCGATCGCGATGCCGAGGAAGCGCGTGATCGAGTCGGCCACGTCGGCGCGGACGATCCTGCTGCCGCGGTAGGGCGTGTAGGCCTCGGCGCCGCCCTCGGCCGCCCGGACGAAGTCGGGGACGACCCACGACGGCGGCGGGTAGCGCTTGGTGTCGGCGTACGTGAGGTTCAGCAGCTGCTGACCGTCGGCGAAGATCTCGAACGCTCGCTCGGCTTCGCCCACCGACATGCCGATCTGGTCGGCTCGTTCGGGCAGCTGCAGGCGATCGACGCGGAGCGGGCGTCGCGCGATCTCGATGGTCATCAGGCAGCCTCCTCAGGCGCTGTCGTCACGTGTCAGGTCGCCGTCGGTCTGTGCGGCTGCGCCGTCGGCGCCCACGGTCGCGCCCTCGTCGGCGAGCTGCAACATCACCGTCGCCCCGCGGGCGATGTGCGCGTCGGTCAGGGCGCGCACCTCCTCGGCGTCGCGGCGGCGGCAGGCGTTCAGGATGGCGTCGTGCTCGCTCAGCGAGCTCGACGCGCCGTCGCGGTACGAGGCGAACGCGAGGATGTAGCGGTCGGACGCGTCGCGCAGTCGCTCGACCTCGGCGACGGCCCTGCTGTAGCCGGACCCCTCGTAGATCGTGCGGTGGAACGCGCGGTCGAGTGTCACGAACCGCCGCCAGTCGGCGGCGACGGTGGCCGCGGCCATGTAGCCGAGGAGGGCGTCGAGCGTCGCGAACGCCCGGTCGTCGAGCTTGTCGCCGCCCGCGGCCGCGAGCATGCCCTCCAGCGCGCGGCGCATCGCGTAGAGCTCCTCGATCGCGTTGTGCGAGAGGGGCGCGACGATCGCGGAGTGGTGCGGGCGCAGCTGGATGAGCCCGTCGCTCTCGAGCTTGAGCAGCGCCTGGCGCAGCGGCATCCGGCTCACCGCGAGCGACTCGGCGAGCTGGTCCTGGTCGAGCCGGGCTCCGGGAGCCAGCTCGCCGGTCAGGACGAGCTCGCGGAGCCGCTGGTAGGCGAACTCCGCCTTCGTCTGGAAGGCCCGCGCACCGGCGGACTCGCCTGCGGAGAAGGGGAGATCGGACGGGGTCATGGCCGGCAGCCTACAAGACTTGATCCAATATCTGAACCCGCCTATGACGGACATCGCTGCAGCATATGGAGAGACGGCCGAACCGGCGAAGGAGAAGAGCGCTGGTCTTGAGCCAAATATTGGATCAATGATATAACCGGTCGAACGTCCAGGCCGGGAGGTGCAGATGACCGTCACCGCTGGCGCACGCCTCAGTCCCGAGCAGGTCAGGACGCTCGAGCCTGCGGGGCTGCGCGAGGCGTTCCGCGCCGGCCGCTGGACGGAGCCGACGGGTGGGATGGCGCCCGGGCGGCTGCAGGCCAACCTGGTGATCCTGCCCCGCGACGAGGCGCTGGAGTTCCTCATCTTCTGCCAGCGCAACCCGAAGCCGTGTCCGCTGGTCGGGGTGACGGAACCCGGTGTGCTCGAGGCGCCGGACGCACCGGGCTCGGACCTGCGCACCGACCTGCCGCGCTACCGCGTGTTCACCGACGGCGTCGTCCGCGACGAACCGACCGACATCACGGCCTGGTGGCGCCCCGACCTCGTCGGCATGCTGCTCGGCTGCTCCGTGACCTTCGAGGACGCGCTCGTCAGTGCGGGCGTGCCGGTACGCCATCTCGAGGCGGGGCAGACCTGCCCGATGTACGTGACCTCGCGCCGGTGCGTACCCGTGGGCAGGTTCCACGGCCCGCTCGTGGTCACCATGCGGAGCATCCCGGCCGCGCTGGTCCCGCTCGCCGTCGAGGTCACCGCCCGGCTGCCGGAGGCACACGGCGCACCCGTCCAGGTCGGTGACCCGGCGCAGCTCGGGATCGATCTCGACCGGCCCGACTTCGGCGACCCGCCGATCGTGCGTCCAGGCGACGTCCCGGTGTTCTGGGCCTGCGGGGTCACGCCGCAACTCGTCTGCGAACGGTCACGGCCCAGCCTGATGGTGACGCACTACCCGGGTTGCATGTTCATCACCGACCGACGGGCGGACACGTGAGCACGACCATCACCCATTTCGCCGGTCAGCCGGTCGGCGACGCCACGTTCGAGAACCTCGACCACCTGCTCCAGCTCGAGATGCGACCGTACGGCCTCACCCAGGGCGTCATCCCCCACCTCTACCGACTCGCCCGCCCCAGCGGAGCCGCCGCCCTGTCCAGGCAGGCGGCGGCCGAGATCCTGTACCGCCCCGGGGTGCGTGTCGCGATCTTCACCGGGCTGTTCATCCCCGACTACATGCCGCACGGTGAGACCGACGGGCCGCTCGGAGCCGTGGTGCTCGCCCGCGCGCTGAACCGCCTCGGCTACACCACGACCATCGTCACCGAGCCGGAGATCACCGGGGTCGTGCGCGGAGTCGCGCAGGTGATCGGTGAGGACGACATCGACGTGCTCGACTCGTCGAGTCACGAGACCGAGGAGGAAGCGCTCGCGTTCGCGAGCGGAGTCTCCCTCGGGATCGCGATCGAGAAGCTCGGCGTGAACAGCAGGGGCGTACGCCATACGGTCGGCGGCAACGCCGTCGTCACCGGCGACCCGTGGGCCGAGACCTGCATCGAGGCGATCCGCCGGCAGGGCGGCTACACCGTCGGCATCGGCGACAACGGCAACGAGATCGGCTTCGGCGGCATCGCTCCGCTGATCCGGTCGCTCGTCCCTCGTGGCGAGACGTGCCGGTGCGGGTGTGGTGACGGCATCGTCACGGCGCAGGGCACGGACCTCGTCGTCCCGTGTGCCGTGTCCAACTACGGCGGTTACGCGATCACCGCCGCTCTCGCCTGCCTCGCCGAGCGGCCCGACCTGCTCGTCACCGGGGACGAGGTCGAGCGCATGCTGCGCCGCGCCCTCGACCTCGGCTGCGTCAACGGAGGACTCGAGGAGGACGGCTTCGTCGGCGACGACGGCGTACCTCTCGACGCCGCGATCGCATACGTGACCCTGATCGCGACGGTCGCCAGGCAGTACTTCGTCCGCGTCGGCGACCACCACTGACGCGATGCCCAACCGACGGAAGGCAGTGCCGGTGAACACCACACGCTCCCGAGTCGATGCCCTGCGCGACTTCGTCGCCGACCGTCGAGAGGAGATGGTCGACCTCCTCCGCACCCTCGTCGACATCGAGAGTCCGACCGACCATCCCAAGGGGACGACCGAGGTCGCCACCCTGCTGGGCGAGCGGCTGGCGGACCTGTCCTTCGACGTCCGCCGGCTGCCCTCGGAACGGTACGGCGAGCATCTCGTCGCGGACGGCGGCGACGCCGACGGGAGCCGGCTGTTCGCCGTCGGACACGTTGACACCGTGTTCCCACTCGGCACCGGTTGGGGCTTCAGCATCGACGGTCCCCGTGCGTACGGGCCTGGTGTCATCGACATGAAGTCGGGCGACGTCGCGCTCGTCTACGCCCTGCGGGCGTTGCACGAGACCGGTGGGATCCCGTTGCCGGTGCGGATGTTCTACAACACCGACGAGGAGCCCGGGTCGCCCGAGTCACGGAACCTGATACCCGGCCTGCTCGAGGGATGCGACCAGGCGTTCGTGCTCGAGCCGTCGGAGCCGGACGGCACCGCCGTCGTGCGACGCAAGGGCGTCGCCATCTTCGACGTCGCCGTCACCGGCAGGGCCGCGCACGCCGGCCAGGAACCGGAGCGCGGCATCTCCGCGAACCGCGAGCTCTGCGCCCTGGTGCTCGAGGCCGAGGCGCTGGCGTCGAAGGAGACCGGCACGACCGTCAACGCCGGGATCATCGCGGGCGGCACGGCGGCGTACGTCATCCCGGAGCACGCCTCCTGCAAGCTCGACGTCAGGGTTCCCGACGTGTCCGAGCAGCGACGCATCGAGCAGAGGCTCGCCGAGATCTGTGCGGTCCGCCGGGAGCCCGGCACGGACATCAGGCTCACCGGCGGATTCCACCGTCCGCCGATGGCGCCTCGGGACGGCACCCAACGACTCCTCGACGCCTACCAACGTGCGGGAGAGGTCGCCGGGCAGGCCATCACGTTCGACCTGTCGGGTGCGGCGTCCGACGGCAACACCATCGCCGGCTGCGGGGTGCCGGTGATCGACGGACTGGGTGGCATCGGGGGCCGGGCTCACTCGTCCGAGGAGTACCTGGAGTTGGAGAGCCTCTTCGACCGCACGCTCCTCCTCGCCCATGCGATCGAGCAGCTCGCGCTCGTGCCACGTACGTGACCACCGCCTGACCGTTCAACGGGGGCAGAGAGGGTGCGACGCCATGCAGAGCACCGATGCCAGCGCAACCGGCACGTCGGAGAGCGAGATCCGTCGCATCGCGGCCGCCTCGTTCATCGGCACCGTGATCGAGTGGTACGACTTCTTCCTCTACGGACTCCTCACGGCGCTGATCTTCAACGAGCTGTTCTTCCCGTCGCTCTCGCCGGCGGTGGGGACGACGGCTGCCTTCGGGTCGTTCGCCGTGGGATTCGTCGCTCGCCCACTGGGCGCGATCGTCTTCGGCCACCTGGGAGACCGGTACGGCCGGAAGTCCATGCTCATCGTCACGGTGGTCATGATGAGCACCTGCACGGGAGTGATCGGTCTGCTCCCGACCTACGCCTCCATCGGTGTGGCCGCGCCGATCATCGTCACCGTGCTGCGGTTCGTGCAGGGTCTCTCGATCGGCGGCGAATGGGGCGGTGCCGCCCTCCTCACGATCGAGCATGCACCCGCGGCCAGGCGCAACAGGTACGCGTCCTGGGTGCAGCAGGGCGCGCCCGTCGGCGCCATCGTCGCGACCGTGGCGATCGCGATCGCACAGCTGCTGCCGCATGCCCAGTTCGTCTCCTGGGGCTGGCGCATCCCCTTCCTCTTCGCCTTCCCCCTTCTCGGCATCGCCCTCTACCTCCGGTTGCGGATCGAGGAGAGCCCGCTGTTCCACCGCGCGCTCGTGGAGCAGCGCGCCCAGCGGCTCCCCCTGGTCGCGTTGCTGCGTGACGCGCCGGCACGGATGGCCATCGGGGTCGCCGCGCCGTTCGTCGTCATCGCGGGGCCTTACCTCTATCTCACCTTCATGGTCAGCTACGGCACCGACCATCTCGGCCTGTCCGCCACGCTGCTGCTCGGAGCGGTCACGGCGGGTCGGGCCGTGGAGTGCATCGTCCTGGTGGTCTTCGGCCGCCTCGCCGACCGCTACTCGCACGTGCGGGTGTGCACGGTGGGTGCGCTGCTCTCGGCGATCGTCGCGGTCCCCGCGGTCGCCCTCATCGACACGCGTGTCTCCGCGCTCGTGGTGGGCGGGATCATCCTCGGCACCGTCATGATGTCCATCACCTACGCGCCCATCGGGACGTTGCTGTCGTCGCTGTTCCCGTCCGAGACGAGGTACAGCGGCGTCGCGGTGTCGTACAACCTCGGCGGTGTGCTCGCCGGCTTCATGCCGCTCATCACGCAGGCCGTGTTCACCGCGTCTGGTCAGCAGCCGTGGATCGTGGGTGTCCTCTTCGTCCTCGTCGCGCTGGTGAGCCTGGTCGGGTGCATGGCGGCCGGCAAGGCACTGCGCAACCGGCAGTACGTGTGACGCCTGTCGCCGGTCAGCTCCGGGGGGCGTAGGCGGTCAGGTCGAACAGGTCGACGAGGCTGCGGGCGGTGTCGCCGTGCTCGGCGAGGACGTGGCGGGTGCGGGGGCGGCCACCCGTCGACGGGTAGCGGAGCCTGGTCTCCTCGACGTCGGCGAGCCGGCGGAAGAGCTCGCGGACGGACAGGTCGAGGCCGACGCGCTGGGCGCGGCGCCGCATCAGGTGGGCGACGGTCGTCGCCAGTACCGTGACGAGGCCGTGCACCTCGACGTCGTCGTCGGTCCAGCGCCAGGCAGGCGTCGGCGCAGGCACCAGGGGGCCGCCGAGGTGGGTCAGCGTCGACTCCAGGTGGTATCTCGCCCGGTACGCGGTGATCACCTGCGGCACCGACCAGTCGTCGTGGTCCGTCGTCAGCAGCTGCTTGCCGAACAGCTCGCTGCGCAGCCGGGCGTACGCGCGCTCGTCCACGTGCCAGGTGAGTGTGAGGCCGCCTCCCGACGTCCGGTCGAGGCGGGTGGAGAGCACCCGGTCGCTCCATCGGAACCGCGCGATGCGTGCGACCTCCGCGGCGATCTCGGCGCGGGGCCTGTCGACGACGCCGAGGCGCAGGGCGGAGGCGAGCTCGTCGAGCCGGCGCGTCGCGTGGGCGAGGTCCTGCGCGAGGGCGCGGGTCTGCGCGGCCTGCAGGTTGGTCGAGTGCACGCGGATGACGCGCCGGTCGACGCCTGCGACGCGCGCGCGGCCGTCGAGCGCGGTCACCCCGGGCAGGTGTGCGGGGTTCACGGCGCGCGGGACGGTGAGGCGGGCGGCGATGAGGTCCGGGTGCTCGCTCGACGGGAGCGGCCCGACGAAGTGCGGCCCGCCCGCGTGGTTCTGCGGCGCCGCCTGGTCGGCGCCGGTGACCACGGTGAGCGGGGTGTCGCCGCCGAGGGCGGCGCGGAAGCGGTCGGTCAGCTCGGCCGTCAGGGCCGGGAACGACGTGTCGTCGCCGCGCAGGTGCTGGTACGAGCGGGCGACCAGCGGCACCGCGCCGTCGAGGGTCACGACCACGGCCAGCCCGGCCATCCGAGCGCGCGGCCCGCGGTCGCCATGGGGCGACGGGTCGGCGTCGGCGTGCGGATTCGTGCCGTCGAGGAACGTCGCGAAACCGGGCAGGTCGAGCACGAGTGACGGTCCGTGGCTGCCCAGCTCGTTCCGCACCCGCACCAGCAGTGCTGCCTCGATGTCCTCGCGATGACCGCCCGCGAGCCGCCCGAGCGCGCGCCGTACGCGACGGCGTTCCAGTGCGGCGGCGGGCAGGCGTGGGCGGACGAACCGCGGCGCCGCCGTCGTCGGCCACCATGCGGCGAGGCCGGTCTCGGACCCGGGCGCGACGAGGCGGTGCAGGACGGCGAGCGCGAGGTACGTGCCCGCCGACACCTCCGCGCGCTGCCTACCCACGATGCCGTCCACGAGGTCCGGCAGGCCGAGGTCGGTCAGCACCCGCCACCCGGCGGCGACGTCGCCGAACGCCAGGTGCGTGCTGTCGACAGGTGCACCGCCGGGCCTCGCTCGCACCGCCGCCGCGATGTCGTCGGCGCTGCCGAGGTATCGCTGCGACACGATGCGGGGCTCGCCGCGTACCCGCGCGGACTCCGCCAGGTAGTAGTACGTGCGTCCGCCGACCCGCTTGCCCACCACCGACGCCATCTTTAGGTAATACCGCTCACGTGGCGAGATCGCAAGTGCGTACAAGGCGTTGAGCAGCGCGGACACCGGTGCGTGCGCCGTCCGCCGCGACCTCGTACCCATGCAGCAGGCGCGACCCTGGTCGCGTCGGTGATCGCCGACCTAGTGTGCCGAGGGTGACCGATGCCCCGTCCTCCACGCCCCAGCCGAACGCGTCCGCCATGCGTCGTGCCCTCGCCAGGGCACGCGACGGCAAGACGCTCGACGTCGACGAGGTCACCGTGCTGCTGCACGCGCGTGACGCCGACCTCGACACGCTGACCGGCCACGCGAGTCGCGTTCGCGACGCGGGCCTCGCCGCGGCCGGACGCGCCGGCGTGGTGACGTACAGCCGCAAGGTGTTCATCCCGCTCACCCGGCTGTGCCGGGACCGTTGTGGCTACTGCACGTTCGTCACCGTGCCGCACAAGCTGCCGGCCCCGTACCTGAGCCCCGACGAGGTGCTCGAGATCGCCAGGCAGGGTGCGGCGCTCGGCTGCAAGGAGGCGCTGTTCACCCTCGGCGACCGGCCGGAGGACCGGTGGCGCGCCGCGCGCGAGTGGCTCGACGAGGCGGGGTACGACGACACGCTCTCGTACGTCCGCGCGATGGCGATCCGGGTGCTGGAGGAGACCGGGCTGCTCCCGCACCTCAACCCTGGCGTGCTCACCTGGCAGGACCTGCAGCGGCTGAAGCCGGTCGCGCCGTCGATGGGGATGATGCTGGAGACGACCGCGCGGCGGTTGTACACCGAGCGCGGCGGCCCGCACTTCGGGTCGCCGGACAAGGATCCGGACGTACGCCTGCGGGTGCTCGAGGACGCGGGCCGCAGCGCGGTGCCGTTCACGACCGGCATCCTCGTCGGCATCGGCGAGAACCTGCGCGAGCGCGCCGAGTCGCTGTTCGCGATCCGCAAGGTCGCGACGGCGTACGGCGGCGTGCAGGAGGTCATCGTGCAGAACTTCCGTGCCAAGCCGGACACGAAGATGCGCCGCACGCCCGATACCGACCTGCAGGAGCTCGCGGCCACGATCGCGGTCGCGCGACTCGTCCTCGGTCCGCGGATGCGGATCCAGGCGCCGCCGAACCTCATCGGCGACGAGTACGACCTCATGCTGCGTGCCGGCATCGACGACTGGGGCGGGGTGTCGCCGCTCACCCCTGACCACGTGAACCCCGAGTACGCCTGGCCGCAGATCGACGAGCTCGCCGAGCGAACGGCGGCGGGCGGGTTCGAGCTGCGCGAGCGGTTGACCGTCTACCCCGAGTACGTGCGCGCGGGCGAGCCGTGGCTCGACCCGCGGGTGGCCGGGCACGTCGCGGCGCTCGCCGACCCCGCGACCGGGTTGGCGCGTTCCGATGCAGTGGTCACGGGGCGGCCGTGGCAGGAGCCCGACGGCGGCTGGCCGGCCGACGCCGGTACCGGGCGCACCGACCTGCACGTCACGGTCGACACCGTCGGGCGTACCGACGACAGGCGCGGCGACTTCGACTCGGTGTACGGCGACTGGGACGAGGTGGCGGGCCGGATCCACAGCTCGCCCACCCGCGCCGACGCCGATGTCCGCGCCGCCCTGCGGCACGCCGAGCGCGATCCGGCCGGCATCAGTGACGACGAGGCGCTCGCGCTGCTGAACGCCGACGGTGACGACCTCGACGCGCTCACGCGCCTCGCGGACGGCCTGCGCCGCGACGTCGCCGGCGACGACGTGACGTTCGTCGTCACGCGCAACATCAACTTCACCAACGTCTGCTACACCGGCTGCCGGTTCTGCGCGTTCGCGCAGCGCCGCACCGACGCAGACGCGTACACGCTCTCACTGTCGCAGGTCGGCGACCGGGTCGACGAGGCGTGGCAGGCGGGCGCGACCGAGGTGTGCATGCAGGGCGGCATCCACCCCGACCTGCCGGGCACCGCGTACTTCGACCTCGCCGCCGAGGTGAAGCGCCGGCAGCCGGACATCCACCTGCACGCGTTCAGCCCGATGGAGGTCGTGAACGGCGCGTCGCGCACCGACCTGCCGATCCGCGAGTGGCTGGTGCGGGCGCGCGAGGCGGGCGTCGACTCGCTGCCGGGTACGGCCGCGGAGATCCTCGATGACGACGTCCGGTGGGTGCTCACCAAGGGCAAGCTGCCGACGGCGTCCTGGGTCGAGGTGATCGGCACCGCGCACGAGCTGGGCATCCCGACGACGTCGACGATGATGTACGGCCACGTCGACGAGCCGGCGCACTGGGTCGCGCACCTGCGGCTGCTCGCCGGCATGCAGCGCCGCGCGCTGGAGTCGACCGGCCGGCGCGGGTTCACCGAGTTCGTGCTGCTGCCGTTCGTCCACACCAGCGCGCCGATCTACCTCGCCGGCCTCGCGCGCCCCGGCCCGACGCCGCGGGAGAACCGCGCCGTCCACGCGGTCGCGCGGCTGCTGCTGCACGGGTTGATCGACAACATCCAGTGCTCCTGGGTGAAGCTCGGTACGGAGCTGTGCGCAGAGGTGCTCGACGGCGGGGTGAACGATCTCGGCGGGACGCTGATGGAGGAGACCATCAGCCGGATGGCGGGCGCGGGCCACGGGTCGTACAAGACGATCACCGACCTGCGCGCGATCGCCGACGTCGCCGGGCGGCCGCTGCGTCAGCGCACCACGGGGTACGGCACGCCGACACCCGAACGGGTCGCGGCGGCGACCGCCAGCGACGGCGTCTGCACGTCGGTGCGTACGGCGCTGCCGCTCGCGATGGACAGCTGAGCCGCGACCGGACCGTGCGGGGCACCCCGACCGGGTCAGGGCACGGTGGGGGTGCCCCCGACGGGTCCGTATGGCAATCTGAGAGCGACGGCGGTTCGCGTAGGAGGTGGGGCGTGGCGAAGAGCGGGCGGGGCGGTCCCCCTGACCAGGTACAGGCGGAGGCGGCCCAGGCATGGCAGGCGGCCTGCGAGCTCTACCGTCATCTCGCCTCGGGCGGTGAGCTGGTCCCCAGGCCCAGCATGATGATCCTGCAGGAAGGCGAGGTGCCGTACGCCGAGCTCATGCTCACGTTCTCGCGCTACTTCAGCACGGACGTGCGGGCGCAGCAGTCGTCCGGCTTCTACTTCGGCTCACCGGCGTTCGTGGCGGCCGGCATGATCGGCAACGCGGTCTCCAACTCCAACGCGCGCGCCCGGGCGGAGCAGATGGGTGTCGCGCAGTGGCGCTACAACGTGCCGACGGCCGTCGCGATCACCAACCGGCGCGTCCTCACCATGTTCGAGGGCCAGTGGATCCAGTTCCCGTACGCGAACGTCATGTCGTTCTTCGCCGAGCCGACGCAGTACGCGTTCGTTCTCACGTTCGGTGACGCCGGCCCGCTGCGCCTCACCGGCCCCTGGGCGCCGTGGGCGAGTCTGATGACGGCCGCCTTCATCTACGGGCGTGAGCGGGTCGCGCACCTGCCGGCGTTCCAGATCTTCCGCGACCAGGTCACCGACGTCGTCAGTATCCAGGGCGAGCAGCCCCGGGCGATCGAACGCCCCGACGGGCGCCCCTGAGTCCCTTGCGTCCGAGCAGCCGGTGGCGATGGCCACCACTCCTTCGGACGTCACGCCTCAGATCAGGGCGAGGCGTTGGAGGTCCTCGACCGGCTCGACGACACTGCACGAGCCGAAGCCGTGGAACGCGCTGCGGACGGCCTTGACGTCGACGTCGTCCGTGGGGAGGGCGGCGACGGCCCCCTCCGCGCGGGTCTGCTCGAGGCGGTCGACGATGTCGCCGGTGGTGCCGCCCTGGACGGCGGCGTGCACGGCGCCGAGCAGGTTGACGAAACCGTGGTGCCAGCCGAGGGTCGGGTCCTGCCAGCGCAGGGCGCGGTGCAGGCCAGCCGTGCACTTGAAGGGCAGCGAGCGTTCGACGCAGCCGCGGATGAACGCGGCGACGCCCGCCGCCGCGGGGAACGCGTCGGGCGTGGGGCCGCCGGTGCGGAGCTTGGCGTATCGGCCGGCGGACGCGAGGACGTCGAGCACGTTGCGCCAGCCGGCCTGCCTGGGTACCTCGACGTAGGCCGGGAGGTCGGGCAGCGTGCCGACGAGACGCCGTGCGGCCGGGCCGAGCTTGGCGTCGTCGGCAGGGAGTCGCATCTCGACCGCCTGGATCACCGGCCGCCGGCTCCTGGCCGCGAACTCGAGCATCGCGGCGAGGTCGGCCGCGTGGGTGTCGACGATCAGGGAGACGCCGAGCCGGGCGTCACCGGACAGCTCGGCCGCGCACTCGGGCAGCCGGGTGCCCGGGCAGCAGAACCTGCCGACGACGTGCGCGCACGGCGTGCCGGCATGTCGTACGTGGTTGCGTACCGCCGCAGGCATCGCGGCGTTGCCCGGAGGGAAGACCGCCGCATCGTCCACGAGAGCGTCGAACAGCATGCCGCCGACGGTAGCAACCGGCGGGCCCGCCGGTTGACGGCAGTCTCCGAGGGGGACGACGCTGTCGCAAGACCGCCGTGGCAGCCAACACGGTGCCGGGACAGTCGAGAGGGGACACCATGCCGTACTACCGTGCCGTCGGGGAGCTGCCGCGCAAGCGGCACCAGGTCTTCGCCAAGCCCGACGGGGGGCTCTACAACGAGGAGCTGATGGGCGAGGAGGGCTTCTCCTCCGACGCGTCGCTGCTGTACCACGTCAACCTGCCGACGGCGATCGTCAAGTCCGAGGCGGTCGAGCGGCCGGCCGCCCTCGACGAGACCCAGCCGAACTATCCGCTGCTCCCGCGCGGCTACCAGACGCAGAACCTCCCGGTGGGCGGCGATGTCGTCGCCGACCGGCAGCTGCTGTTCGCGAACGAGGACATCCGCATCTCCTTCGTCGCGGCCGACAGGCCCAACGAGCTGTACCGCAACGCGGTCGGCCACGAGATCCTCTACGTCCAGGCCGGTGACGCGCGGTTCGAGAGCGTGTACGGCGCGATGGACGTCGGCGCCGGCGACTACGTCGTCGTCCCCGCATCGACCACGTACCGCCTCGTCCCGAGCGACGGCGACACGACCCGGGTCATGACGTTCGAGGCACGCGGTCACGTACGCCCGCCGCGCCGCTACCTGTCGCAGTACGGCCAGATGCTCGAGCACGCGCCGTACTCCGAGCGCGACTTCCGCGCGCCGACCGAGCCGCTGGTGGTCGACGAGGGCGAGACCCAGGTGCTCGTACGCCACCGCGCCGGTCTCACCAGGCTCACCTATGCGGGTCACCCGTTCGACGTGGTGGGCTGGGACGGCTACCTGTACCCGTACGTCTTCAACATCAACGACTTCGAGCCGATCGTGAAGCGGTTCCACGCGCCACCGCCGGTGCACCAGACGTTCGAGGGACCGAACTTCGTCGTGTGCTCGTTCTGCCCGCGCACCCTCGACTTCGACGAGACCGCGGTCCGCGTCCCGTACAACCACGCCAACGTCGACTCCGACGAGATGATGTTCTACGTCGGCGGCGACTACTCGGCGCGCAAGGGGTCCGGCATCGACATCGGTTCGATCTCGCTGCACCCCAGTGGCGTCACCCACGGCCCGCAGCCCGGCAGCGTCGAGGCGTCGATCGGCAAGCCGTCGACCGACGAGATGGCCGTCATGGTCGACACGTTCCGCCCGCTGCACCTCGGACCCGCCGCCCGCGCCTGCGAGGACACCGAGTACGGCACCTCGTGGGCACGCAACCAGCAGACCCGGCACCTCGGCGAGACCGGCCCGGGCCTCACGGCCTGAGTCCAGGGATGCACGGACGCCGGAATCCCGCTATTTCGGCAGCCGCAGATTATTCGGACGGTAATGGTTCGCCGGAAAGTCGCGACCGGCCGAGCATGCGTCGACCGTACTCCCTATAATGCAGGAAACGATCTGGTGTCGGAGAGGGAGGGCTCATGTCGCCTCGGCCGAAGGCTCGCGGTTATCCGCCTGACGACTCATCGGTCTCCCTCTACGAGAGGCTGAAGCGGGCGATCATCACGGGTGAGCTGGAGCCCGGCCAACCACTCGTCGAGGCGACGCTGGCGGAGTGGTACGGCGTCAGTCGTACGCCGGTGAGAGAGGCGCTGACCCGACTCGACCAGGACGGTCTCGTCAGCCGTACCGAGCGCGGGCTCGTCGTGCGTGAGCGCAGCCACGAGGAGATACTCGACATCTACGAGATCCGCATCGTGCTCGAGTCGATGGCCGCCCGGGTGGCGGCCGCCCGCCGCAGCGCGCTCGACGTGATGAACCTCCGGAACCAGTTGGCGGCCCTCGAGGCGTTGGAGCCCGACGACGAGCACGCCGTCACGGACGCGAACAGCGCGCTGCACCGCGCCATCTGGCTGGCCGGCCACAACGGTCCGCTCGTCGAGATCCTCGACCGGCTCAACCATCACGTCTCGGCCAGATACCCCAAGACGACCCTTTCGCACCCCGGGCGGTGGGAAGAGGCCAACAAGGAGCACGACGCGATCGTCGACGCGATCGAGCGACAGGACATGACCCTGGCGAGTGAGCTCGCCGCGTCGCACTTCAGCGCCGCGCGCGACGTACGGCTGCGGATCTGGACGGACGAGCCCGGCGGCGCCCCGTCGACCAGCAGGGGTTGACGGGACGCCTGCCGCCGCTCGTCGCTAAATTCCGAAGTTCTTGGACGCAGTCTTGACGAGTTTCTCCTGGTCTGTCCAGAACTCGATGAACTTCGGTCCGTCGAGAAACTGACGCTCGACGAAAGTCGACTCGTTCCGCTTTGCATAGGCGGAATCCTTGCTGACGTTCCGCATGGCGTCCTCGAGTCCCTTTCTGATGTTCTCCGGCGTCCCCTTCGACATCGTGATCCCGAACCTGTTGGGCGAGAGGATCTCGACGCCCTGTTCCTTGGCGGTGGGCGCGTCGGGGACGAGCGTGCTGCGCTTCTCGTCGAACACGGCGAGAACGCGGAACTTCCCCGACTTGACCTGGGGCATCACGCCGGACAGTGCGCCGCAGTAGAAGTCCACGTCTCCCGCCATCAGCGCCTGGACCTTCTCCGACCCGCCGTTGAACGTGACCGTGTTGAAGGTCACGCCCTCCGTGCTCTTGAGCTGGCTGTAGACGACGGCGTCGTCGGCCGCGCCGTCGAACGCCGCGTTGAGCTTGCCCGGCTTGGCCTTCGCGGCCTTGATCACGTCCTGCAGGCTCTTGTACGGCGAGTCGGTCCTGGCGACGAGGGTGTTGGGTGTGTAGCCGAGGGCACCGACCGGGAGGAAGTCGCTGCGGTCGAACGGCGCCTTCTCGCCGGTGTAGACGTAGTTGAGCCCGCTCGGCATGCCGATGACGGAGATCGTCGAACCGTTCTTGGGCTGTCCGAGCATGTACGACTGGGCGATCTGGGTGCCGGCACCGGGCTTGTTGACCACCTGGAACCGTGCGCCGGTCTCCTTGCTCAGGCCGTCGGCGAGTACCCGGGCCCACGTGTCGGTCGTGCCTCCCGGGGAGAAGCCGACGATCATCTGGACGGTCTGGCCCTTGCGTGGGTAGGCGGCCGCACCGTCCTTCGTCGCGCCGCCACCTGTCGCGCCGCCGCAGCCCGCGGCGAGGAGACACAACGCCAGCAGCGCCGTGAGGGATCGCTTCATTGCGGATCTCCGTTTCTGTCGAGCTCACTCGTTCGTGCCTCGTCGTCGACCTGCGACGCCGAGGCGATGGATCGGTGTGCGTTCCTCCCGCGGATCGTGGTGACGACCTTCGCGATCACCACCGCGCCGAGCAGGCCGTACGCCACGACGCAGACCGGGCCGGCGAGGAGGCCGGTGTAGTCGCCGTGCTGGATCGACAGCGCACGGCGGAAGTTCGACTCCAGCAGCGGTCCGAGCACGAGCGTGAGGGCGAGCGGGGCCACAGGGACCTCGATCCGCCGCAGGGCGAAGCCGACCAGCCCGGCGATCCACATGACCAGCACGTCGAACATGCTGTTGTTGATGCTGTACGTGCCGAGTGTCATGAACACGAGCGTCACGCAGTACAGGACCTGGGTGGGTATCCGCAGGAAGTGCACCCACACCCGGACGAGCGGCAGGCTCAGCACGAGCAGGATCACGTTGGACACGAAGAGGCTCGCGATGAGCCCCCAGGCGATGTCGGGATGCTGCGCGAAGAGCAGCGGGCCGGGCTGGAGTCCGTTGATCGTGAACGCGCCGAGGAGGATCGCCATCGTCGTGGACGACGGGATGCCGAGGGTGAGCAGCGGGATGTAGTTGGACATGCCGAGCGCGTTGTTCGTCGTCTCCGGTCCCGCGACGCCCTGGATCGCGCCGCGGCCGAACCGCTCCGGGTGCTTCGAGACCCGCTTCTCGATCACGTAGGAGATGAACGTCCCCGCGGCGGCCGGTGACCCGGGCACGAGCCCGAAGAAGAAGCCGAGGACGGTGCCACGGGCGATCGAGCCGCTCGACTCCTTCAGGTCCTGCCTCGTCATGCGGACCGGACCGATGTTGCCGGAGAAGTCGATCGCGGCCTTGCGCCCGATGCTCTCCAGGATCTCCGCCAGGCCGATGATGCCGATCGCCACCGTGATGAACGAGATGCCGTCCTGCAGGTCGAGGCCGCCTCCGGTGAACCTGGGTGTGCCCGTCACCGGGTCGAGTCCCACGATGCCCACGAACAGGCCGAGGCCCGCGGCGACGAGACCCTTCACGACGGAGCGCCCGGTGAGCGCGACGACGAGCGACAGCGCCAGCAGGCTGAGCGCGAAGAGCTCGGGCGGACGCAGCTCCAGCGCGACGCTGGCGAAGTGCGTGGAGAACACCAGCCCCACGAACGCGACGGTGCCACCGACGAACGAGCCGACGGCGGCGATCGCCAGCGCCTTGCCCGCCTTGCCCTGCTTGGTCATCTGGTAGCCGTCGATGCAGGTCGCCACCGAGGAGACCTCGCCGGGAACGTTCAGCAGCACCGACGTGATCGTGCCGCCGTACATCGACCCGTAGTAGATCGCCGCGATCATGATGGTCGACCCCGTCGGTCCGACGACGAAGGCGAGCGGCAGCAGCAGTGAGGTGGCCGCGGCAGGGCCGAATCCCGGGATGACGCCGGTCAGCATTCCGAGGAGGCAGCCCAGCATCGCGAACGCCAGGTTCGCGGGCGTCAGGATGTGCTCGAAACCCGCGAGGAGAAGGTCGAGGGTGCTCATGGTCCGATGCCCAACCGTGTCAGCACGGTCAGCAGACCGAACGGATCGGGCAGGAAGATGCCGAGCACCTGCAGGCCGTAACAGGCCACCAGCGTCCCGACGAGCGAGAGCACGAAGCTACGGACCGGGCGGGCGCGGGCCACGACGATGAGCAGGCCGGTGAGGTACACGGTGAGGACGGGAACGATGCCGAGCCGTTCGGTGAACGCCGCCGTGAGGCCGCTCCAGACCACGACGAAGAGGATCCGCACCCGACCGCCATCGTCGATGCTCTCGTCCGTGGACGCGGTGGCGTCGTCGTCCTCGGTGACGGGGCGGCGTGCCGCGACGTTCCCCTGGAGGAGCCAGATCACGGACAGGACGCCGAGCATGGCCGAGACGAGGGCGGGGAAGAAGCCGGGGCCGATCTGGTTACCGCTGCGCAGGCCGTAGCCGACGGACACGACGAGGGCGAGGGCGGACGCGACGAGCACGACCGCCGCCGCGATGCGGTCGGCCGTGTGCGGACCGGTGTGCCGGCCCACCCGCTCGGTGAGTCTGGCCACCCACGTCGTGACCGCCGTCGTCCTCGTCGGCATCGAGGTGGACCTGTGCCTATGCCTGCGCCGGCGTCCGGAACAGGTCGCCCACCGCGGTGCCCGTGCGGGACACCAGGGTGGGGAAGAGGGAGTACCCGACCTCGCTGCCGATCCCGTGACGGAACGGTTCGAGCTTCGACGGCACGTGGAACGGTGCGATGTTGGGGCCGAGGTTGACCTCCGGGCCCAGCGTCTCGATCAGCCACACCTGGTGCGCCAGGGTCTCCGCCTCGAACACGAGGTGCTGGAGACCGACCCGCTCCGCGAGCTCCGCGACCCGGGGTGCGGTGTCGCTCTCGCCCGCCGGTCCGAGCGCGGCGTCGAGCTGCCAGCGTTCGACGATGATGCGGTGCGCGCCGGCGTCCAGCAGGCGCCCGATGTCATGGGCGGCCTCGTCGACGTCGAGCGCCGTGCGCTGGAACTTCTTGCCGTACTCGTACAGCACCTCGAACCCGCGCTGCGCGGCGAGCCCGATCACGGCCGCGAGCTGCTCGGTGTCGAGCGGCACCATCGAGCTCGAGACCTCGACGGCCGTCAGCCCGTAGTCGGTCATCGTGTCGAGTGCCTGTTCCGTCCGGCCGTGCAGGTGCGCGGCCTCGAGGACCGTGCCACCGAGGAAGGTCCGTACCTGCGCGTCCGTGCACAGCCGTATCTTCGCGCGCAGCTCGTCGGGAGGCAGGTACCAGGTCACGAACTGGCGGAACTTCAGGTAGTCGAGCACGTGCCCATAGCTGCCGAGCAGGCCGTCGAGCTCGGCAGTGGGCATGCCGTCGTCCCTGACCATGGTGATCCCTGTCGAGCGGGGCTTGCCCGGACGTACGGGCAGGTGCTCGAAGAACAACGGGTTGTCCATCGCACTCCTGTCGGGCTCGAGACTGCGGGATACTGTCCGGCAATCTGTGCACACCGAACTGTACGCTTCGTATACCATGTGCGCTACGGCTCTGGCACCGGATTTCGCGGCCCGGCCGTGCCGGCCCCTCGGAGAGGTGGACTGATGGAGCTCGACATCGACGGACGCGCCGGCCTGGTCACCGGAGCAACGAGCGGCATCGGTCGTGCCACGGCCGTCGCGCTGGCGGCCGAAGGCGTCCGCCTCGCCGTCCAGGGCAGGCGCAAGGAGCAGCTCGACGAGCTCGCCGGCGAGATCGAGGCGAGTGGCGGTCGCCGCCCGGCCGTCGTCGTGTGCGAGCTGCTGGACGCCGACGCCGCGGAGGTCGTCGCGCGCGCGGCGACGGAGGCCCTCGGCTCGGTCGACATCCTGGTGAACAACGCCGGGGGCAGCAGGCCGCTGGGGGTCGATGCCACCGACGAGGCGTGGGACGAGGCGACCACGCTCAACTTCACCCGCCACCGCCAGCTCGCCACGAGGCTCCTGCCCGCGATGCGGTCGGCGGGCTGGGGCCGGATCATCAACATCACGGGCAAGTCCGAGCCGCCCACCGTCAACGGAGCGGTCGTGGCCAAGGCCGCGGTGATGTCCTGGTCGAAGGGTCTGTCGCGCGACGTCGGCCACGACGGGGTCACCGTGAACTGCGTGGCGCCGGGGAAGATCATGAGCGACCAGATCCTGCGCAACTACAGCCCCGAGTTTCGCGAACGCCAGGCCGCCGACGACATCCCCGTCGGCAGGTACGGTCAGCCTGTGGACGTCGCGAACCTCGTCTGCTATCTGGCGTCCGAGCGGGCCGCGTACCTCACGGGCATCGTGGTCCCCGTCGACGGAGGCATGCGCCGCCACTCGTTCTGAGCACGGGGGCCGACCGGCGACGTGGCGGTGCTCGTACCCTTGTGCGCGTGAGCCTACGTCTGTACGACACCGGTACCCGGTCCGTGCGCGGCTTCGAGCCGCTGAACCCGCCCACGGTGACGATGTACCTGTGTGGTGACACGGTCTACGCGCCGCCCCACATCGGGCACGCGCGCAGCAAGGTCGTGTTCGACGTGCTCGCGCGGTGGCTCGCGTTCTCCGGCCACGAGGTCGTGTTCGCGCGCAACATCACCGACATCGACGACAAGATCATCATGCGGGCCGCCGAGGAGCAGGTGCCCTGGTGGCAGGTGTCGCAGCGCAACATCCACGACATGCGGAGGGCGTACGACCTGCTGGGTCTCGCGCCGCCGACCGTGGAGCCACTGGCGACCGCGCACATCCCGCAGATGATCGAGCTGATCCAGCGTCTCGTCGACAAGGGCCACGCGTACGCCAGCGGCGGCGACGTGTACTTCGACGTGCAGTCGCTGCCGGAGTACGGCAGCCTGTCCGGGCAGCGCCCCGACCAGATGGTCGAGACGGAGAGGACCGACCCGGAGCGGTCGAAGCGTAACCCGCTCGACTTCGCGCTGTGGAAGAGCGAACGGCCCGGCGAGCCCGCCTGGGACACCCCGTGGGGACGCGGCCGACCCGGGTGGCACCTGGAGTGCTCGGCGATGGTGACGACGTACCTCGGTCCCGAGTTCGACATCCACGGCGGCGGCACCGACATCGTCTTCCCGCACCACGAGAACGAGGTCGCGCAGTCGCACGGCGCGGGAGACGCGTTCGCGCGCTTCTGGCTGCACAACGGCATGCTCAACCTCGGCTCGCGGAAGATGAGCAAGTCGCTCGGCAACACCCTGCTCATCACCGAGCTGGCCAAGAGGTGGCGCCCGGCCGAGCTGCGCTACTACCTCGTCGCGCCGCACTACCGCTCGTCGGTCGAGTACGCGGAGGAGCTGCTCGACGAGTCGGCCGCCGCGTACCGGCGCATCGAGGGGTATCTCGTCCGCGCGGTCGAGCTGGTGGGCGACGTCGAGCCGGCGGCCGAGGTGCCGCAGGGGTTCCGCGAGGCGATGGACGACGACCTTGGCACGCCGCAGGCGATGGCCACGGTGCACAACGCGGTCCGCGACGGCAACGCCGCACTCGCGGCGGGCGACAAGGACACCACGGTGCGGTTGGTCGGCGAGCTGCGCGCGATGCTCGGCGTGCTCGGGCTCGACCCGTTCGCGAGCCCCTGGGTCGACCAGGGCGGCGACGACTCGCGGCTGCGCGAGGCACTCGGTCGCCTCGTCGAGGTCACGCTCGACCAGCGTCAGCAGGCCAGGGCACGCAAGGACTTCGCGACGGCCGACGCGCTGCGTGACGGCCTCGCGTCCGCGGGCGTCGTGGTCGAGGACACCCCGAACGGACCCCGCTGGTCCCTCGGAGACGGCTGAACCCATGGCGTCTCCCAGGGGACGCCCGTCGCGGTCGTCACCCCGCGGGAGCGACGGCGGCGGCGACGTCGTCGCCGGCCGTAACCCGGTGGTCGAGGCGCTGCGATCGGCCGTCCCCGCGAAGGCGTTGTACGTCACCGACGACGGCGACGTGCGGGTCGCCGAGGCGGTACGACTGGCGCGCGGAGCGGGCGTCGACGTCCGCCAGGTGTCCCGTCCCGAGCTCGACCGCCGCGCCGACGGCGTCCCGCACCAGGGCGTGCTCCTCGCCGTGCGGCCCTACGCGTACGCCGATCCAGGCGACCTGCTCCGCCGTGCCGGGGACGCCACAGCACTCGTCGTCGCGCTCGACGGCGTGACCGACCCGCACAACCTCGGAGCGATCGTGCGGTCGGCGGCGGCGTTCGGCGCGCACGGTGTGGTCGTGCCGGAACGCCGCGCCGCGGGCGTGACACCCGCGGTGTGGAAGGCGTCTGCGGGCACCGTCGCGAACCTGCCGGTCGCCCGCACGGTCAACCTGGTCAGGCAGCTGAGGGCGTACCAGCGCGACGGGCTGTTCGTGGTCGGGCTCGCCGGCGAGGCACGCACCGCACTCGCCGACTCGCGCCTCCTCGACGGGCCGCTGGTCCTCGTCGTCGGCGCCGAGGGTGCCGGCCTCTCGCGGCTGGTCCGCGAGGCCTGCGACGAGCTCGTCCACGTGCCCATCGCGCCCGCCGCCGAGTCGCTCAACGCGAGCGTCGCCGCCGGCGTCGCGCTGTACGAGATCGCCCGCGCCCGCTAGCCAGCACCGGCCGCCCTTGTCCCGTTGATCACGTCAACGTGATCAACAACGACTTCACCTCGTGCCGGGACGAGGTGAAGTCCACGTTCGCGAGGTGAGGCTCGGTGCGGCCTAGCCCGCCGCGCCGAGGACGGCCTTCTCGTCGGGCTTGTGCACGAGAACGTCGCGCACGTACGACGCGACGGCCGCCTCCAGGCCGACGTTGTGGCCCTGCTCCTCCGAGAGGTACCACCGGTGCTCGAGCGCCTCGTGGAACACCTCGGCCGGCTCGAGCTTGCCGCGCAGGTCGCGGGGGACGGCCTCGACCGTGGGAACGAAGCTCTCGATGAGCCAGCGGTGCGCCACGACGAGCGGCGACGGTGCGTCGCCGTCGGGGTACTTGGCGGCCCGGAACGCACGGATGTCGCTCATCAGCCGCCGTGCCTGGCGCTCCTGAACCGCGAGCCCGGTGAGCTCGTGCAACCGGCGCGCGTGCAGGCCAGGCTGGACGACCTCGGTGCGCACGACGAGGCGGCGTCCGGTGTCGTCGGTGCTGACCTGCAGCTCGGCCACGTCGTAGCCGAGGTCGTTGAGCCGGCGGACGCGCGAGTCGATCAGGTGTCGCTCGTCGGCGTCGAGCACCTCGACGCGGGTGAGCTCGCTCCACAGCTCGCTGTAGAGCCGTTCGAGCTCGGTCGCCGTGTCCAGCGGGTCGAGGCGCTCGTCGAGGAGCCCGGCCGCCTCGAGGTCGAGCAGGTCGCCGCTGATGTTCTCGGTCGCGATGGTGAGGTCGTTGCCGCGCATGCCGTCGCCGAGGTTGCCCTTCAGCTCCCCGGTCTCGGCGTCGACGAGGTAGGCGGCGAGCGCTCCCGCGTCGCGGCGGAACAGGGTGTTGGACAGCGAGCAGTCGGCCCAGTAGAAGCCGGTGAGGTGCAGCCGGACGAGCAGCTCGGCGAGCGCCTCGAGCAGGTTCTGTGCCGCGCTCGGGCGCAGGACCTGGGAGAACAGCGCGCGGTACGGCAACGAGAAGGTCAGGTGCCGGGTCACCAGCGCCGCGTCGAGCGGCTTCCCGTCGTCGTCGGTGCGGTCGGTGACGACGGCCACCGCCTCGACCGCGGGGATATCACGCCCGGCGAGGGCGCGGAGCAGCCGGAACTCGCGCTCCGCGGCGTGCTGCGAGGTCTCCTTGACGGCATAGACGACGCCGGCGTTGCGCACGAACCGGACGATGTGCCTGGACAGCCCACGGGGGTACGCGACGAGGTGGTCGGCGGGCCACTCCTCGAGCGGCACCGACCACGGGAGGTCGAGCAACGCCGGGTCGGAAGGCCCAGCCGTCAGGTGCAGTCTCACGTCTGTCCAACGCCCCCGGCCGAGAGGGGCATTCCATCCGGGGAGAACCCGGTGGCCGATCAGCCGCGGTCGGCAGGTGGTCGGCTGGACCGCAGCGGGAGGCGGGGCGGCGTGATCGGGGCCGCCGGCGGGTCGGCGTCGGCGGCGGCGTCCTCCTGCGCCCGACCGGGGGAGGACAGCGGCAACCGCCCCGGCTGCGGGGTGCGTTCCCAGGACGGACCCGCGCCCTCGAGCAGGCCGGGCATGCCCTGGGCGAGCACTACGAACAGGCTGCGGCGCACGTCATCGTGGCTGGGACGACGCTTCGGGTCCTTGGAGAGCATCCGGTGGAACAGCGGCGCCAGCGGACCGGCCAGCCGCGGGACGGTCGGCGGCTCCTCGATGACGGCGCGGACGGCGTCGCGCCAGTCGGCGCGGTCGAACGGGCCCCTGGCCTCGGCGGCGAAGAACAGGGTCGCGCCGAGGCTGAACACGTCGCTCGCCGACGTGACGCTGCGCTGCTCGGCCTGCTCAGGCGACATGTAGCCGGGGGTGCCCCCGGCGACGCCCGACCGCGCCCGACCGGTGCGGTCGACGAGCATGGCGACGCCGAAGTCGGCGAGGCACGTACGCCCGTCGCCGGTCACCATGACGTTCGACGGCTTGAGGTCGCGGTGGACGATGCCGTTGGCGTGCGCGGCCTCCAGCGTGTCGACGAGCTGGATGCCCAGCGCCGCCACGAACTCCGGCGGCAGGTTGCCGACGGCGGCGACGCGTTCGGTCAGGGTCGGCGCCCTGATGAACTCCATGACGATCAGCACCTGCTCGGCGTCGGTGACGACGTCGTAGATCGGGACCGCTCCGGGGTGCTGCACGCGTGCCGCCGTCCGCGCCTCGCGCATCACGCGGCGCCGCTCCTCGAGGCCGAGGTGCGGCGGCATCATCAGTTCCTTCACCGCGACCTCGCGCTGCAGAGCAGGGTCGTACGCGCGCCACACGCTCGCCGCGCCGCCCCGTCCGATCAGCGACATGATCTCGTAGCGGCCGGCGATGACCCGCCCCTCGGTCAGATCCGGCATGTCCGCACCGTACCGGGCCGGGTCCGACAGCTACGGGCCCGCGCCTATGAGCGGGTGTTGACATCTGAAATATCACATGTCAGAGTCGCCTTCATTGGATGCACCCGAGGAGGGCTCATGCCTCGACGTCGAGGTCTCTCATGGTTCGTCGGTCTGACCCTGGTCGCCACGCTGCTGGCGACCACGGCCTGCGCGGGCGAGGACAGCGGGCTGAAGAAGCTCGAGGTGTACTACTCGGCCGCCCAGCCGAACCTCTCCGACATCCAGCTCTACGTCGCGCAGGACAAGGGCCTGTTCGAGAAGCACGGCCTCGACGTCGAGATCAAGACGACCGACGGTGACGCGCCGACCTTCCAGGCGCTGGTGGCCGGACGTGCCGACGTCGCGTTCGTCGACTCGGGCCAGCTCTACACCGGCGTCGCCGAGGGCGCGCCGTTGCAGATCATCCTCGACCCCACGCCGACGAACCTCTACTACCTGCTCGCCGACCCGAAGATCAAGACGTGGCAGGACCTCGCGCACGCGCGGATCGGCATCTCGGCGCCCGGCACCCTGAGTGAGCGCATCGTCGAGATGGCGATGGCGAAGGAGAACGTCCCGACCAAGGACGTCACCTGGCTGGCGGTCGGCGGGTCGAGTGGCCGGCTGAAGGCGTTGCAGAGCAACCGCATCGACGCGGGGATCGGATTCTCCGCGCACGTGATCGCCTCGCAGAAGGCCGGCGACAAGGTGTTCTCGAACCTTGCCGAGGAGCTGCCGCAGCTGCAGGGCTACATGTGGGGTGCGCAGCAGCGGACCGTCGAGGACAAGCGCGAGGAGCTCGTGGCGTTCGACGCCGCGATGATCGAGGCGACGCGCATGGTCGTCGACGACAAGGACGTGGCGATCAGCACGTACGTGAAGCACAACAGCGGCACGAACGAGGCCGACGCGACCAAGGAGTACTCGATGTTGAAGGGTGCGTGGCACCCCGACGGCGGTATGACGAAGGGGCCGTTCGCGTACACGACGCGCGCGCTGGTCGAGTCGGGTGCGGTGAAGAAGGCACCCTCGTTCGACCAGGTGATGGCGACGGACATCCGCGACGAAGCGTTGAAGTGAGGTGCGCGTGCTGGCGATCGACGGTCTGGCCAAGACGTACGAGGGGGCGCCTGCGCCCGTCCTCAGCGACGTCGACCTCAGCGTGCCCGAGGGTCAGTTCATCTGCGTGCTGGGCCCGAGTGGGTGCGGCAAGACCACGCTCATCAGGATCGTGTCGCAGCTCATCGACCCCGACACCGGCACGGTGCAGGTCGCGGGCAGCGACACGTACCGCCCGGGCGAGGACGTCTGCATGGTCTTCCAGGACCACGGGCTCTTCCCCTGGTACACGGTCGCGAAGAACATCGAGTACGGCCTGCGGATCCGCCACTTCCCGGCGCAGGAGCGCAAGGCGCGGGTCGACAGGTACCTGGAGCTGATCGGGCTCACCGGGTTCGGGGGCAGGTACCCCGACCAGCTCTCCGGCGGCATGCGGCAGCGGGTGGGGCTCGCCCGCGCGCTCGCGTGCGAGCCGCGCGTGCTGCTCCTCGACGAGCCGTTCGCCGCGGTCGACGCGCAGACGCGCGAGCGGTTGCAGGACGAGCTGCTCGGGCTGTGGGAGCAGCAGAAGATGACCGTGCTGTTCGTCACGCACAGCATCGACGAGGCCGCGTACCTCTCCGACCGGGTCATCGTGCTGCGGACCCTGGCGCGGCAGGAGACGGACGACCTGTCGCCGTCGATCTGCGACGACGTCGTCTCCGAGCTGCCGAGGCCACGTGACCGCACCACGGAGGCGTACCGCGAGATGCTCGTCCGGCTGCGCGCGTCGCTCGAGAGAGCGGGGGGCTGACCGGTGGTCGCATCGTCGACGCGACGTCCCACCGCGGCTCTGCCCGGTGGTGCCATACGTCCCCGCCGCAAGGCGAGCGCGCGGGCGTGGGCGCTTCGCCTCGGCTCGGTCGTCGTGCTGCTGGTGGCGTGGGAGTTCTACGGCCGCAGCGTGAACCCGTTGCTCCTCGCCTCGCCCACGTCGATCATGGCGGCGCTCTGGGAGCTCGTCCGCGACGGCACCCTGGTGCACGCGTTCGCGGAGAGCATGCAGCCGTTCCTCGTCGGCCTCGTCCTCTCGGTGGTCGCCGGCGTGGTCATCGGCGTGCTGCTGGGCCGGTTCGCCGTGGTCGAGGAGTCGTTGCTGCACCTGCTCAACGCGTTCTACACCGTGCCGGCGGTGGCGCTGGTGCCCGTCGTCATCCTGTGGTTCGGACTCGGGTTCACCGCCAAGGTCGCCATCATCGTCATCATCGCGATCTTCCCCATCCTCTTCACGACACACGACGGCATCCGCGCGATCAGCCAGCAGCACGTCGACGTCGCCCGCGCGTACGGCGCGAGCGGGTGGGACACGCTGCGGTCGGTCATGATCCCTGCGGCGCTGCCGTTCATCATGTCGGGGTTCCGGCAGAGTGCCGGCCGCGCGCTCATCGGCCTGATCGTCGCGGAGCTCTTCACCGGACTCTCCGGCCTCGGTGCGCTGATCGCCAAGTACACCAACAGCCTGCAGACCGACCGGGTGCTCGCGGTGGTCGTCGTGCTCGGCGTGATCGGCAGTGGCCTCATCGCCGGCGGCTCGTGGCTCGAACGACGGGTCACGCCGTGGAAGCCGAGCAGGCGGTCCTGGTGACGGCGAAGGCGGACGGCGGCGAGCGTCCACGCCGGCAGGTGAGCCGCGAGCTGCTGTCGGCCAAGGAATGGTGCGTCGACCACATCCGCGCGATGATCTACGCGGGCGAGCTCGAGCCTGCGCGCAAGATCCTCATCGACGAGCTCGCGCGTGACCTCGGCGTCAGCCGCACGCCCGTCCGCGACGCGCTCTGGCACCTCCAGCGCGAGGGCCTCGTCACCGTCGCGCCCCGGGTGGGGGTGTACGTGCGGGAGATCTCCAGGCGCGAGGTCGAGGACATCTACCAGCTCAAGGTGGCCATCGAGCCGCTGATGGCGCAGTGGGCGGCCGAGCGCGGGACGGCCGACGACAAGGCCGCGTACCGCGAGGCGATCGCGCGGCTGGTGGCGCTGGGCGGGTCCGGCGACGTGGAGCAGTACGTCGAGCACCTGCAGGACTGTCGCCGGCTGCTCATCCGGCTCGCCGGCAGTGACGCGCTGACCGACATGAACGACGTCGTCGACGGCCGGGTGCGGCTGCTGCGGTTCCGCAACCTCAGCCAGGCCGGTGAGCTCGGCCGCTCGGCGCGCCAGCACGAGCGGGTGGCCGAGGCGATCGTCCACGGCGACGGCGCCGGAGCGCACGACGCCATGCGCGACCACATGGCCGACGCCGCGACGAGGATCAGGCGGCTGTTGAAGGCCAGGGAGGACGAGCAGTCGGTCGGCGAGGAGCAGCCGGCGTGAGCAGTCGTCCCGGCGGTGACGCGGAGCCGCGACACGGCTGGATCGGCTCACCGGTCGACCAGCTGGAGTTCGACCGGTTGCTGCGCGGCGCCGGCACGTTCGTCGCCGATCTGCGTCCAGGTGCCACGCTGCACGCGGCGTTCGTCCGCAGCACCGTCGCGGCGGGGCGGGTCGCGAACGTCGACGCCGCCGAGGCGCGACGGTCGCCAGGCGTCGTCGCGGTGCTCACGGGCGCCGAGCTCGCCGAGGAGACCGTGCCCATGGCGCCGATGAGCCGGCCGCAGGAACGCTTCAAGGAGGAGCTGCACGTCGAGGTCTTCCCCCGCCACGTGCGCTGTCTCGCGGTCGACGCGGTGACGTACGTCGGTGAGCCGCTCGCGGTTGTCGTCGCGGCGGACCGCTACCTCGCCGAGGACGCTGCCGGTCTGGTCGTCGTCGACATCGACCCGACGGACGCCGTGGTCGACGCTGAGTTCGCACTGCGGCCGGACGCGACCAGGGTGCACGCAGAGAGCCGCGACAACGTCGCCGTCAGCCTGCGCTACGAGAAGGGCGACGTCGACGAGGCGCTCGCCCGCGACGACGTCATCGTCGTCGAGGGCGCGTACACGATCGGCCGGCAGACGGCGGTGTCGGTCGAGTGTCGCGGGGTGCTCGCCGCGCCGGGCGACGACGGGCGTACGGAGGTGTGGAGCTCCACCCAGGCGCCGTTGCTGGTGAAGCGGGTCATCGCAGAGGTGACCGGGTGGGATCCGGAGTCGGTCCGGGTCAGGAGCCCGGACGTCGGCGGCGGCTTCGGGCCGAAGGTGGCGGTGTACGGCGAGGAGGTCGTCGTCGCGTTCCTCGCCAGGCGGCTCGGCCGGAGCGTCACGTGGGTGGAGGACAGGTACGAGAACCTGGTGAGCGCCGCTCAGGCTCGCGACCAGGTGCACCGCTCGCGGCTCGTCGTCGACCGCGGCGGTCAGCTCGTCGCCTGGGACGACGACTTCACCGTCGACGTCGGCGTGCACAACCCGTGGATGGTGGGCGTCGTCGCGAACACGGCGCTGCACCTGCTCGGGCCGTACCGCATCCCGTCGGTCCGGGTGCGCGGCACGGCCGCGTACACGAACAAGACGCCGACCTCGCAGTACCGGGGCGCCGGGCGTCCCGAGGCGTGCTTCGCGCTGGAGCGCAGCCTCGACGAGGCGTCGCGACGGCTCGGCATGGAGGCGTGGAAGGTGCGCGAGGTCAACATCCTCGGCGCCGGCGACCTGCCGTACGAGCAGGGTCTGCCGTACCGCGACGGTGTCGACGTGGTGTACGACGGCCGCGACTACGCGAGCGTGCTGACGGCGGCGCGCGATCTCGTCCCCGAGGAGGCGGTCGCCGAGTTGGAGCGACTGCGCGACGAGTCGTCGCGGATCGGCTTCGGGATGGCCGCGTACATGGAGGCGACGGCGCGTGGACCGACGGAGCCGGAGAGTGCGCGTATCGCGTTGACCCCGGGCGGACGGCTCGTCGCCCGCGCCGCGACGGGTGCGTCCGGCCAGGCGCACGAGACGATGCTGACCCAGGTCGCCGCCGAGACCGCGCGGGTGCGTCCAGACCGCGTCGACGTCGTAACCGGCGACACCGACGACTCGAGCATCGGCTCAGGCACGTTCGCCAGCCGTACGGCGGTGCTCGTCGGCTCGGCGTTGCACCGCGCGACGCTGGCGCTCGTCGCGCAGGCGCGGCTGGCGGTCGCCGAGGTCCTGCGCGTCGACGGCGCCGAGCACGTCGACGGCGGGTTCGCCGCGCGGGACGGCGAGCCGGTGACGTGGGCCGAGGTGGCCGCCTGGTTCGAGCCCGGCGGTCCGCTCGCGGGTCGTACGCCGCCGGCGGCGTACGAGAGCTTCGCACCGCCGACGGTGACCTGGACCATGGGCGTGCACGTCGTCGCCCTGTCCGTCGACGTCGACACCGGAGCGGTGCGGGTGCTGCGTTATGGCGTCGCGCACGAGGGCGGTCGGGCGATCAACCCGCGGGTCGTCGACGGGCAGATCCGCGGCGGGGTCGCGCAGGGCATCGGTGGGGCGCTGTTCGAGGAGGTGCGCTACGACGCGAGCGGGCAGCCCGTGACGGCGACGCTCGCCGACTACCTCGTGCCAGGCGCCGGTGAGGTGCCGCCGGTGCGGCTGGCGCACCAGGAGGTGCACAGTGAGCTGAACCCGCTCGGCGCCCGCGGTGTCGGCGAGAGCGGGATCATCGCGAGCGGTGCCGCGATCGCGTCGGCGATCGACGACGCCCTGGCCGAGTTCGGCGTACGCGTCGACCGCACGCCGATGACGTCCGAGTACCTCCTCGCGCGGCTCCCGGACCGCGCATGAAGCCGGCACCGTTCCGCCTCGAACGCGTCCGTTCGGTCGACGAGTGCCTCGACGCGCTCACCGGTGACGACGTCAAGGTCATCGCGGGAGGACAGAGCCTGATTCCGTTGATGGCGCTGCGGTTGGCGGACCCGCGGTTGCTGGTCGACGTCAACGGCGTCACCGGGCTCGACGGCGTCGCGATGTCCGGTGGATACCTGTATCTCGGTTCCCTGGTACGACACACGCGGCTGGCGACCGACGAGCGGATCGGCGGGATGCTGCCGCTGCTGCGGGAGGCCGCGAGCCACATCGGCCACGTCGCGATCCGCAACCGCGGCACGCTCGGCGGCAGCCTGGCACACGCGGACGCCGCCGCCGAGCTGCCGGCAGCGATGGTGCTGCTCGGCGCGACGATGGTCTGCGTGGCGCGCCGCGGCGGGCGTCGCGAGATCCCGGCGGCGGAGTTCTTCGTCGGCCCGTACACGACGGCGCTGCGCGACGACGAGCTGCTGGCAGGTGTCCGCGTTCCGGTGCCGGCGGCGGACGTACGGTTCGGGTTCGTGGAGTTCGCGCCGCGGCACGGCGACTTCGCCCGCGCGGGCTGCGCGTGTGCCGTCGAGGTCGACGAGGGCGGACGGCTCGCGGGCCTCCGCGCGGTCGTGTTCGCGGTGACGTCCTGCCCGGTCGACGTGGCGCGCGGAGCCGCACTCCCGTTCGGTGAGCCGGTGGGTGACGTCGACTGGCGTGGTCTCGCGCGCGCCCTCACCGAGGACGTACGCGCGTCCGCCGGCGACGAGCACCGGGCACGGCTCGCGCCGGTGGCTGTCGAACGCGCGATACGCCAGGCGATCGGAGGTGTGGCATGACCGGTGTCGACGTCGCCGTCAGCGTCAACGGGGAGCTGCGGCGTGATCGCGTGCCGGCACGGTTGACGCTCGCCGACTACCTGCGCGAGGTGCGCGGTCGTACCGGTACGCACCTGGGATGCGAACAGGGAGTCTGTGGGGCGTGCACCGTTCTCGTCGACGGTGCGTCGGTGCGTTCCTGCCTGATGTTCGCGGCGCAGGCCGACGGCAGCGAGGTGTCGACCGTCGAGGGCCTCGCGGCCGACGGCGAACCGCTTGGCCGGCTGCAGCGCGCGTTCGCCGACCGCGACGCGTTGCAATGCGGCTTCTGCACGCCCGGGTTGCTGATGGCGTGCCGCGAGCTGCTCGCCGAGCCGGTGCTCGACGACACCGCGGTACGTGAGGCGGTCAGCGGCAACCTGTGCCGTTGCACCGGCTACGACGGCATCGTCACGGCGGTGCTCGACGTCCACGCAGAGACACCAGCCGTGGTGAAGCGGCCGGCCTGGTCGGTGGGAGAAGCGCCGCCGTCCTGGGCCGTGGAACCGTCTGCGCCGCCGGTCGGTGGTCGGCGCGATCTCGTGCGCCGCGCCTGGCGTCCGGTCGCCGCCGGCGCGGGTGTCGTGCTGGCGGTGTGGTTGGTGCGGCGGGTTCTGGTTCGCAGGCGACGATAGATGACGGGTGCCATGGCTGAAGACATCGATGTGAGATCCCTGGCGAGCCACTGGACGGCCCGCTGCGTCGAGAACGGCGTGCCGATGGACGACTACGCCAGGATCACCGGCGGGGTGGAGTCGTGGGAGCGGTGGTGTGCCGGCTGGGAGTCGGTCGCGGACCTCAGGTGCCGTGACGCCGACGCGGCCGAGGAGCGTGGCGCGACGTTGACGGCCGCCGAGCTCCGGCTGGTGGCGACGCTGGAGTACCACTTCGGGAAGTTCTTGTTCGTCCATGACCTACCCGTCCTGCGTGCCGTGCACGCGAAGGCGGTGCAGAGCTACCGGCAGGCGATGGTCGCGCTGCCCTGGCCGGGCCGCCGCCTCGACGTCCCGTACGAGGGCACCGAGCTGTCCGGCGTGCTCCGGCTGCCCGACGGGGACGGGCGCCCGAGCCCCACGGTCGTCGTCGTGCCCGGCCTCGACGCGACGAAGGAGGAGATGCACCGGCTGCAGGAGGTGTTCCTGCGGCGCGGCATGGCCACGTACTCCTTCGACGGGCCGGGCCAGGGCGAGGCCGAGTTCGACCTTCCGCTGCGTACCGACTGGGAGGCGGTGGCGAGCGCGGCCGTCGACGCGCTGGTGAGGGAGCCGACGGTCGACGCGGACCGGCTCGCGGTCGTCGGAGTGAGCCTCGGCGGCTACTTCGCGGCGCGCGCTGCATCCGTGGAGCCGCGGTTCGTCGCCGGCGCGAGTGTCGGCGGCTGCTACAGCATGGGCGAGTGCTGGTCGCGGCTGCCGCTGCTCACCCGGCGGGCGTTCGTCGTACGGTCGGGTGCGTCCAGCGACGCGGAGGGACACGAGCGCGCGGACACCTTCACCCTGGCCGATCTCGAGGCGTTGGGCGGCACCCCGTTCCTGGTGATGCACGGCGGGAGGGACCGCCTGTTCGGCGACGACCAGGCGCGACGGCTGACGACCCACTTCGGCGACGACGCGGAGCTGGTGGTCGAGCCCGACGGCAACCATGTGTTGCACAACCTCGCGTACCGCGTGCGTCCCGCGGTGGCCGACTGGGTGGCGCGGCGGCTCGTCGTAGGGTGAGGTGGTGGACGACGCGAGCGGGAAGGTGGGACCGTGACTGCTGCGGACGAGCTCGACTACCAGAGCCACGCGGCTACGCCCGAGGAGTGGCGCAGGCATCGTGAGGAGCACCGCAAGAAGCGTGAGCAGACCGGCGACAACACCGGCCGCCGCGGCTCGCTGCCCGAGCGTCTCGTCCGCGCCTACTTCGACGAGGCCGACCCGCTGACCGAGACCCTGCTCCTGTCGTGGGCGTCGTTCGGCGTGACGTTCGGCCTGTGCCGACTGGTGACGCACAGCATCAAGCGCAAGTGGCGCTGGCTCCCGGTCGGCAACATCAGGCCCGGCGGCCTTCACCTGCACCATTACAACTGGGGCATCGCGATGCTGACGGGCGTCGCCCTGCAGGCCGTACGAGGCACGCCGAGACCAGGCCACCGCCCGTTCACCGGCATCGCCTTCGGCGCCGGCGCCGCACTGATCGCCGACGAGGCGGCTCTGCTGCTGAACCTCGAAGACGTCTACTGGGCCGACAAGGGCCGCACCAGCATCAACGTCGTGGTAGGCATCCTGACCGCCCTCGGCATCTACGTGGTGGCGGAACCCTTCTTCGACGACGCCGCCCGCGAGATCCGCCGAGGCATCCGCCGCATCCGCTAGCGTCCCGATACCCTGGTGGAGCCTCGCCGGCATAGCTCAGTTGGCAGAGCAGCCGCCTTGTAAGCGGCAGGTCGTCGGTTCGAATCCGACTGCCGGCTCCCACCACATCCCGCTCGGCACCTCACGATGGGGGCGTCGTCCCGTCCAGGACGGCCAGCTCCTCGTCGGTGAGCCGCAATGCGCCCGCGGCGACGTTCTGCACCAGGTGGTCCGGGTCGCCCGTACCGGGGATGGCCAGCACATGTGGTCCCTGGTGCAGGGTCCACGCGAGGCGCACCTGGTGCTCGGACACGCCGTGTGCCTGCGCCACCGCGCGGATCGCCTCCGAGTGATCCGAGGTCGCGCCCTTCTCGCGGTTCGCGCCGGCCAGGGCGAAGAAGGGGACGTACGCGATGCCGCGTTCGCCGCAGGCGTGCAGGAGTGCGTCGTCCGTGCGGTTGTTGTCGAGTGCGTAGTTGTTCTGCACGCACACCACGGGGGCGATCGTTGCTGCTTCGTCGATGTGGTCGGCCCGGACGTTCGACAGCCCGAGGTGCCTGATGAGACCCGCGGCGCGCATGTCCGCCAGCGCGCCGAAGCGTTCCGCGACCGAGTCGCGGCTCGGACGCTTGACGATGCGGAGGTTCACCACGTCCAGGTGGTCGCGGCCCAGGCGGCGGAGGTTCTCCTCCACCTGACTGCGCAGATCCTCCGGCGTACACACCTCGCTGACGCCGTTCGCCTGGTTGGCGGCGAAGCCGACCTTGGTGGTGATGACCAGGTCGTCCGGGTACGGTGCGAGGGCCTCGCGGATCAGGTCGGTCGCGTAGCGGGGCAGGCCGGTGCCGACGCCGAGCGTGCCTCCCGGCGAGACGTAGAACGTGGCGGTGTCGACGTGGTTCACGCCGAGTTCGATCGCCGTGCGCAGCACGCGGATCGCGCGCTCGCGGTCGGGGTCGGCCGTCAATCGCATCGAGCCGAAGCCCATGCGACTGACGGTACGGTCGCCGAGAGTCCAGGTACCCGCGGCGGCCGCGGTGATCTCGCCCAGGGGCATCGGTCGACGTCGTCCCTCCTGTGGGTCGAGCCGTCCGCCGGCTCGGTGGCCACGCGAGACTAGTGTCGCCCGCCGGAAATTCGTGTGATATATCGTGCGAGGGAGTCGAGGATTTCCTCCGCGGTCTTCTTCCACACGAACGGTTTCGGGTCCTCGTTCCACATCTTGATCCATTCGCGGACGTCTTTCTCCAGTGCC
>WHST01000034.1 GCA_009379955.1 Streptosporangiales bacterium
GCACTGGAGAAAGACGTCCGCGAATGGATCAAGATGTGGAACGAGGACCCGAAACCGTTCGTGTGGAAGAAGACCGCGGAGGAAATCCTCGACTCCCTCGCACGATATATCACACGAATTTCCGGCGGGCGACACTAGGGGGTCAGCGCGCGCCGAGGTCGGCGAAGAGCTTCGCCAGCTTCGGCGTGATGCGCGAGGTGTCGTACTCCGCCACGGTCTCCAGCGCGTGGGCGCCGAGTGCGCGCCTGCGGTCCGGATCGGCGATCAGGTCCGAGAGTGCCCTGGCGAGCGCGCGCCGGTCGCGCGGCTTCACGAGGACGCCGTCGTACCCGTCGGTGAGGATGTCGGCGGGACCGGTGTAGCAGTCGTACGCGACGACGGGGAGTCCGTGCGTCATCGCCTCGAGCAGCACCATCGGGAAGCCCTCGAAACGAGAGCTGAGCACGTAGATCGAGGCCGCCGCCAGCTCGTCGTGGAGCTTCTTGGTCTGGCCCATCAGCCGGACGTGGCCAGTCAGGTCCTTGTCGGCGATCCGCTTCGCGAGGTCGTCCTTGAGGATGCCGCTGCCGAAGATGCGCAGCTCCCAGTCGGGATGCCTGCGGGCGACCCGCGCGTAGGCGTCGATGAGCAGGTCGAAGCCCTTCTGCTTCGTCAGCCTGCCCGCGGCGACGATGACGCGGTTGTCCAGCGGCGCGCGGGCGGCGCCCGCGGTCGGCACCATGTTCGGCAGTAGCTCGGTCCTGACGCCGGGGCCGAGCTCCCGCTCGTACGCCGCGGCGGTCTCCTTGGTGAGCACCGTGACGGCGTCGAGCTTCGGGTACCACTTACGCATGGCGGCGACGAGTCCCGGCCGGTAGGTGCGGAAGTTGAGGTGGTCCTCACCGATCCGCACGACCCCCGACGGGGCGTAGCGTGCCACGACGATGTTCAGTGCGGGCCGCCCGGCGATCACGACGCCGTCGCGAAGGCTGCCGAGGTAGCGCCGCAGCACGAGATCGCTCGCGAGGCTGAACCTGGTGTAGCGAGGCTCGTCCTTCGGGATCGCGCGGCTCCCGTAGCGGGCGAGGAGCCCGTAGATGAACCGATGGCGGGGCCCGCGCCGCTCGTTGATGAGGGTGCGCATCGTGATGCGACGGTCCACGTGGAAGGCGGGGCGCTTGTTCCGCCGGAACAGGCTGACGACCTCGACGTCGTGGCCGGCCTCGGCGAGGGCGTTGGCCTGGTTGAGCATCGACCTGATCGCGCCGCCGACGTTGTAGGCGCTGAGCATGAGGAACCGGATCTTCATGACCGGGTCGTGGCCTCTCGTGGATGGATGTCGAGTGGGTGGACGGTGGTCGGCGGTGGTTCGTCCGGATCCGGCCACGTCGCCTTGGCACCGTACCTGCAGACGGTACCGTCGAAGCGCTGCCACCCTACGACAGCGAAGGAACGTATGAGCCAGCAGGAACCATACCCGCCCGCTCCGATCGGGAATATAACAGTCGTTGCCGCCAAGCCGGTCACGATACCCATCGCACGTCTCGTGGTGGGCATGATCCTCGTGCTGTCCTTCGACGTCATGATCGGGGTCGCGCTCGAGTGGTGGATGGGCGCGATCCTCGTCGCACTCACGCTCGTGCAGTTGCCGTTCCTCAAGCGTGTGGTCGCGAAGCGCGCCGCCCGGCTACCCGACCGGCTCGAGGTGCGGGCCGACAGGATCTCCGCCGTCGTCGGACAGCGCGGCGACGGCAGCGAGCTCACCAGGGTGGACGGCCATCTGCTCGCTGTACGCGACCTCAACGGAGAGCCGCACCTCTACGTGGTCGGCCCGGGTGGCGACAACGGCTCGATCGCCCTCGGCCGGTTCGACGTCGAGAAGGTGGGCGAGGCGGCGCTGGCACACGGCTGGCCGTGGCAGCCGCCGGGCAGCAGCGCCGTGATCCAGCCGCCCACCGCCGCCGAGCCCTCGTTGGCCACGGCACCGGCGCCGGCCGGTCACGAGATCATGGTGCGCGACGGGCGGACCAGGACGGTGCCGTCGAAGCCCGTGCTCACGACGGTGGTCCTGCTGGCGTTGGTGGCGGTGTTCACGCTCGTCGGCGCCGCGGTCACGTTCGGCACGCCCGGCTGGGTATCGGCCACCGCCGTCGTCGTGGCCATCCTCCTGCTCGTCGGCGCCCTCGTCGGCGGCTCGTTCCTGATGGTGCGGCTGTCCCGTGCGACGGTCACCGTCGACCGTGACCGGCTCGCCGTCAAGTACGGCTCGCTGTCGGCGAGCACCGTCCAGCGGTCGTCGATCGCGTCCGGGCAGGCCGGCAGGCGGTGGGTGCGGCTGCGCGACCACCACGGCAAGCAGCTGGTCTGGGTGCCGTTGCGCCCCAAGCGCGACGAGGTGCTCACGGCTCTGCGGTCGTACGGCTGGCCGGTGGACGACGTCGAGACCCGCGTCTGACCGTCAGCGCCAGGGCGGCGGACCCGGCGGCGGACCTTGTGGTGGCGGGCCCTGCGGTCCGCCGGGTCCCCAGCCCGGCGGCGGTCCCTGTGGCGGCGGTCCCTGCGGTGGATCGCCCCAGCCGGGCGGCGGCCCCTGGGGGGCGGGCATCCGTGGCGGCGGTCCCGGCGGCGGTCCCGGTGGCGGCGGCCCCTGCGGAGGCATCGAGATCTGCCCGGTCGGCGGGCCCCAGTCAGGTGCGGGCGCGTGGCCGGCGGGCGGGCCGGCCGGTGCCACGGCCTTGGCGCGGTTGCGGCGCGACGGCTCGCGGAGCTCGAGCGCGATCCGCGTGGCCACGACGAGCACGACGGCCTGGAGCAGCAGGACACAGATGGCGAACAGCCACTGGCTGGTGTTGTGGTTCCACAACGCGTCCTTCGGATCGATCAGTGTGATCGTGCGCAGGTCGACCGTGGCCGCGGCGGCGGCGTAGCCCCAGCGGGACGGGATGAGCCAGGTGAACTGCTCCAGCCCGTTGCGGCCGACGACCTCGAACAGGCCGCCGCAGAGGCCGAGCTGCGTCATCACGATGATGACCAGCACCGGCATCGTCTGCTCGCTGCTCGTCACCAGCGACGACGCGAACAGGCCGAGCACCGTCGACGTGATCGTGAGCAGGGCGATCGCGACCGTCAGCTCCCACCAGCCGAACGGCAGGATGAGGGGATCCTTCGGGAAGTCGCGGCCGGCGAGCCCGAGGAGCAGCAGGATCACCGTCTGCACCACGTTGATCACACCGAAGACGAACAGCTTGCTGCCGAGATATGCCGACGGCGACAGCCCGACCGAGCGTTCTCGCCGGTAGATCGCGGCCTCGCCGACGAGCTCCCTGATCGCCACCGCCGTGCCGGTGAACGCGGCGCCGATGACCAGGACGACCAGCAGCTGCCCGGGCTCGATGCTCCGCTTGATCAACCCCTCGGGCACCGCGAGGCCGCTGTCGCCGGGTACGGCATGGGCGAGCAGGGAGAGCACGACGGGCAGGCCGAGGATGAAGGCGGCGTACGGCTTGTCCGAGAAGGCGACGGAGAGCATGCGCCGGCACAGGATCCAGAATTGTTTGAAGATGTTCTGCTGCCGTGGTGGCGCGGCCATCGCCTTCGCCATCGAGCCGCGCTCGAAGGCGTTCCGCGACTCGGACCCGCCGCCGTACTGCCGGTAGAGCGGGGAGGCGCGGTACGTGTGCTGCCAGCGCTCGGGCTCTTCGGTCACCATCAGGAACACCGACGGGTAGTCGTTCACCCCGAAGTGGTCGAGCAGCGGTTGACCGGGCGGGCCGAAGTACGCGGTCTTCCCTCCGGGGGCGAGCAGCAGCACGCGGTCGCACAGGTCGAGGTTGAGCACGCTGTGCGTGACCACGATGATCGTGTGACCGCCGTCGGACAGGCTGCGCAGCTCGGTCATGACCTGCTTGTCGAGACCGGGGTCGAGGCCCGACGTCGGCTCGTCGAGGAACAGCAGCGACGGGCGGGTGAGCAGCTCGAGCGCGAGCGAGACGCGCTTGCGCTGCCCGCCGGACAGCTTGTCGATCCGCTTCGCCATGTGCTCGGTGAGGCCGAGGGAGGCGCAGGTCTCGGCGACCCGGTGGTTGCGCTCCTGTGCGCTCACGTCGTCGGGGAACCGGAGCGCGGCGGCGTAGTCGAGCGCGCGCTGCACGGTGAGCTTGCGGTGCAGGATGTCGTCCTGCGGGACGAGTCCGATGCGGTGGCGCAGGTCCTCGTAGTTGTCGTAGAGGTCGCGACCCTCGTAGACCACGCGTCCGGTCTGCGCCGGCCTCGCACCGGTGAGGGCGTTGAGCATCGTCGACTTGCCGGCACCCGACGGGCCGACGACCGCGAGCAGGCTGCACTCGTCGAGGGTGAAGCCGACGTGGTCGAGGATGACCTTGCCGTTGTCGACGACGACCGAGAGGTTCTCGGCGCTGAGCGACACCCGGCCCTCGTCGACGTACTCGACGAGCTCGTCGCCGCGTACGACGAACTGGTGGTGGCCGACGGAGAGCAGGTCGCCGGGCCCGAACGGTGCGTGCGAGACCCGCTGGCCGTTGAGATACGTGCCGTTGCGGCTGCCGAGGTCGATGACCTCGAGGCCCTGCGGGGTCCTGCGCACCTCCGTGTGATGGCGCGACACGAGCAGGTCGGAGAGCACCACCTCGTTGTCCGGTGCCCGGCCGAGGCGCGCGCGGGTGGCCACCCGGTGCGTCGACGACGGTTCGCGCGTGCCGAACTGCGGGGCCTCGGCCTGTGCGGCCACGGGGCCGGGTCCGTACGCGGTCGTGCCCTCGGTCATCGGCTGGAGGACGACCAGCGCGCCGTTCGAGGGGTTGCCGAACCGCACCGCGCTCGGCTCGGCGACGCTGAGCCGGACGACCCGGGTCGGGCCGACGAAGCTGCCGTTCCTGCTGCCCAGGTCGCGCAGCGTCCAGCCGCCCTCCTCGTACTGCACCTGTGCGTGGTGGCGCGAGATCCGCGGGTCGTCGAGCACGACCGTGCAGTCGGGGCTGCGTCCGATGAGGACCGCCTGGTCGGGCCGGTACTCCGTCGTGTTGCCGTCGACGAGGACGAGGAGCGAGTCGGCTCCTGGCGCCTGACGACCGGGGGGACCGGGCTGGGGGTACGCCGGCTGCTGGTTCGGGTAGTTCACCACAGCCCGGAACGCTACCAGCGTCGGGTCACAGCGCAGGAGCTCGACGAGCTCATCGGAGGTAGGGACCGTGACGCGACCGCACCACGCTGTGGCCCGTCCACGGTTCCTGCCGTAGGTGAGGGAGAAGGCGGGCGCGTAGGAGTGGCGTCAGCCTGCCTCAGCGATGACGGCGCGGACGTGGGCACGGTGCTTCGCCCAGGGCACCTCGGACCACGAGGGTCGGTCGGCGCCGATCCGCTTGGCATAGAGGCGCAGGGCGGTGACGCGCGTCACCGCGTCGTCGAGGCGCTTCTCGGTGATCCGGCCGGACGCCGCGGCGTCGAGGAGCGCGTCGTACGCGGCGCCGAGGTCGGCGGGCATCAGGACGACGTCCTCGCCGGCGAGGACGGAGCGCACGGCCGCCTCGCCCGCGCCGAACTTCCCGACGATGGGCTCCATCAGCTGCGAGTCGGTGAACGTCACGCCGCGGAAGCCGAGGTCGTCGCGCAGCATGCCGGTGACGACCTTCCTGCTCACCGACGACGCGGTGCCCGGGTCGACGGCGCGGACGTCGAGATGGCCGCTGAGCACCGCGGGCACCCGGTCGGCGATCGCGGCCCGGAACGGGACGAGGTCGATCCTCTTCAGCTGCGCCGTGGACCTGGTCACCGCGGGCAGCTCCTCGTGGCTGTCGCCGCCGGCGCTGCCGTGGCCGGGGAAGTGCTTGACCACCGGGACGATGCCCGCCTCGCGGTAGCCGTCGACCGCCGCGGTCGTCATGGCGGCCGCAGCCTTCGGCCCGGCGGCGTACGCGCGGCTGCCGATCGCGGGGCTGTCGAAGCCGACGTCGGCGACGGGTGCGAAGTCGAGGGTGAAGCCCATCGCGCGCAGCTCGGTGCCGTTGTCGAAGGCCAACTGCCTGGCGTTGCCCGGCCTGCCCGTCTTCCCGATCGTGCGTGCGGGCGGGAACGTCGTCGCGCCGTCCTTCACGCGCTGGACGATGCCGCCCTCCTGGTCGATGCCGATGATCATCGGCAGGTCGGTGTTGGCGGAGCTCTTCCTCGCGGCCGCGGCGAGCCCGTCGTTGAGTCGCTTGACCTGCCGGGCGTCGGTGATGTTGGGGCTCATCACGATGGCTCCCGCGAGGTGGTACCTGGTGACCGCCCGCGCCATGCTCCGCACACCGAGCGTCTGGCTGTTGGTGCTCGCCTCGTCGGAGGTGACGTCGGTGGCCGACCGTCCGGCGAACTGCGGCATCAGCAGGCTGCCGACCTTCTCCTTGCGCGACATCCCGGCGACCCGGCGCTGCGCGTCGGCCAGCTCGTCGGCGGACGGGCCCCACCCACCGGGCACGGCGTCCGTCGCCGTGGCGGTCGGCGTCGGCGTCGACGGAGCGGGCGACGGGTTGGTCGCGAGGGTCGTGTCCGGTGGCTCCGGTTCGTCGGCACCGGCCGAGCAGGCACTGCCGGCCACCAGAGCGGCGGTCACGAGGACGGCGACGAACGCGCGGCGCATAGGTGCGGAGACCTCCGGGGGTCGACGGCGGCTCTCATCGTCGCAGGACAGCGCCTCAGCGCCGCAGCCTGGGTATCGCCGCGATCAGCTGCGCGGTGTACGGGTCGCGCGGGCTCGCGTACACCTGCTGGGTCGGCCCGGTCTCGACGATCTCGCCGTCGCGCATGACCGCGACGCGGTCGGTGAGGTAGCGGACGACGGCGAGGTCGTGCGAGACGAGCAGGAGGGTGAGCCCGTACACGCGGGTCAGGTCGACCAGGAGGTCGAGTATCTGCGCGCGGACGGACACGTCGAGCGCGGAGACCGGTTCGTCGGCGATGAGCGCGTGCGGACGGGGCGCGAGCGCGCGGGCGATGGCGATGCGCTGGCGTTGGCCGCCGGAGAACTGGTGCGGGTAGCGGCGTGCCGCGTCGGGCGGGAGGCCGACGGCGTCGAGCACCTCGTGCACCCGGTGCCGGTGGTCGCCGGGCACGCCGAGGCCGTGCAGCGGCTCGCGCACGATGTCGTGCACGCGCATGCGCGGGTCGAACGAGCCCATCGGGTCCTGGAAGACGAGCTGCATCTGGCGCCGCAGGAACGGCAGGTTGGCGCCGGTGTCGATGCGCCTGCCCGCGAAGGTGATCGTGCCCCTGGTCGGCCGGTCGAGGCCCATCAGCAGCCGGCCGAGCGTGCTCTTGCCCGACCCCGACTCGCCGACGATGCCGAACGTCTCGCCGGCCGCGACGTCGAGGCTGACGCCGCGGAGCGCGTGGACCGGCGGCTGGGCGCTGAACAGCGGGGAACGGAACACGCGGGCGACGTCGCGTACCTCGATGAGCGGCTGGTTCATGGGCCACCGCCCTCGGCCGGCGCGGTGAGACGGCTGCGCGGCGGCACCGTCGTGAGGTCGGAGACCGCGAGCAGGCCCGCGGTGTACGGGTGCGCGGGACGGGCGAAGACCTGCGCGGCGTCGCCGGTCTCGACGACCCGTCCGGCGCGCATCACGACCACGCGCTCGCACATCTGCGACACGACCGCGAGGTCGTGGGTGATGAACAGCAGCGAGGTCTGGTGCTCGGTGACGAGTCCGCGCAGCAGGTCGAGCACGGCGGCCTGCACGGTCACGTCGAGCGCGGTCGTCGGCTCGTCGCAGATGAGCAGCCCGGGGTTGTTGACCATGGCCATCGCGAGCACGACGCGTTGCCGCTGGCCGCCGGAGAGCTGGTGGGGATAGACCCGGAACAGGGTGGCGGCGCGCGGCAGCTGGACGGCCTCGAGCAGTCGCAGGGCGGCGGACCTCGCCGCGGCGGCGGTCACCCGGCGGTGCAGGCGCACGACCTCCGCCACCTGCCGGCCGACGGGCATCAGCGGGTCGAGCGCGGTCATCGGCTCCTGGAAGACCATGGCCATCTCCGCGCCGCGCAGCGACGCGATCCGCCTCTCGTCGCGGCCGAGCAGCTCGCGCCCGCCGAGCATGACCGACCCGGTCGTGCGGCTGCGCTCGGGCAGCAGTCCCATGACGGCGAGCGCGGTCATGGACTTGCCGGAGCCCGACGCCCCGATGAGCCCGACGCGCTCGCCCGCGCCGACCGTGAGGCTCACGTCCTCCAGTACCGGCGTGCCGCCGATGCGGAGCGACAGGCCGGTGATCTCGAGGAGGGCACTCACGGGCGGACGTCCTCGAGCCGCGGGTCGAGGACGTCGCGCAGGCCGTCGCCGAGCAGGTTGAACCCGAGCACCGCGAAGGCGATCGCAAGGCCGGGCCACAGCGCGAGCTGCGGTGCGGTGAAGAGGTACGTCTGCGCCTCCTGAAGCATGCGTCCCCAGGTGGGCGCCGTCGGCGTCGTCGACAGGCCGAGGTACGAGAGCGCGGCCTCGGCGAGGATCGCGATGCCGAACGCCACCGAGGTCTGCACGAGCACGACCGGCATGACGTTGGGCAGGACGTGGCGGAACGCGATCGACGGCGGGCCGCACCCGCTCGCACGCGCCGCGACGACGTAGTCGCGCGACATCACCTGCAGGGTGGCCGCACAGGTGAGCCGGGCGAACACCGGGATCGTCGCGATGCCCACCGCGACCATGGCCGTGACGATCGACGGCCGGAACGCCGCGGCGAACACGACCGCGAGCAGCAGGGCGGGGAACGCGTAGAGGATGTCGTTGCCGCGCATGACCAGCTCTGTCGCCCAGGGCGGCAGCATGCCGGCGACGATCCCCAGCGGGATGCCGACGACGCCGGCCACCGTGACCGCGATGATGCCGATGAGCAGCGTGATGCGCGAGCCGTACATGAGGCGGGTGAGCACGTCGCGGCCGAGCTGGTCGGAGCCGAGCAGGTGCTCGGGTCCGGGTGAGGCGAGCACGCGGGCCGGGTCGACGTCGTTCGGGTCGATCGGCAGGGCGAACGACGCCAGCGCGCTCACCACCGTGAGCCCGACGAGGACAGCGCCGACGATCAGGGACCCCCGCCGCGAGCGCTCGGCATCGGGAGCGGTGCCGGCGAGGTCGGTCAGCGCGAGGTCGGGGCCCCCTGTGGTCATAGGCCCACGCACCCGCTTCCTCGCTCGCCTCCGGCAGGTGCCGCGACAGTGCCCTGCCCGGTCACCCGCGCATCGCGACCCCTACCTGCGGCTCGCTCGTCAGCTCCTGTGCTCATCGCGCACCTCGCAGCCGCGGGTCGACGACGGTATAGAGCAGGTCGACGACGAGGTTGACGACGAGGACGAAGCAGACGAGGAGCATCACCGCGCCCTGCACGACGAGCATGTCGCGCGCCGAGACTGCCTGCAGCAGGAGCCGGCCGAGGCCGGGCAGGGCGAACACGTTCTCCACCACGATCGCGCCGACCAGCAGCGTGGTGAGCTGCAGGCCGAGGACGGTGAGCACCGGGATCGCCGCGTTGCGCAGCCCGTGTCGCAGCAGCGCGCCTCCCGTCGTGCGACCGACGGCCCGCGCGGTGCGGATGAAGTCCTCGCGCATGATCTCGAGCACCGACGAGCGCACGTACCTGCTGAGCACGGCGCCCTGCACGAGGGCGAGCGCGAGCGCCGGCAGCACCAGGTGGTGCAGCCAGTCGAGCGGGTCGGTGGTGAACTGCACGTACCCGTTGGCCGGGAACCACCGCAGCTTCACGGCGAACACGAACACGAGCAGGATGCCCGCCCAGAACGCCGGCACGGCCATGCCCGCCTGGCTCAGCGCGGAGAGGAGCGTGCCGCTGATCCTGCGGTGACCGAGCGCGGCGAGGGTGCCGAGCGGCACGGCCAGGACGAGCGCCAACAGCATGCCGAGGACGACGAGCGACAGCGTGACGCCGAGCCGTTCGGCGAGCTGGCCGCCGACGTCGGTGCGGGAGACGTACGACGTGCCGAAGTCGCCGAACGGCAGGCCGGTGACCCAGTCGAGGTACTGCACGAGGAACGGCCGATCCGTGCCGAGCTGGCTGCGCAGCTGCTCCACCGCCTCCGGCGTGGCGCGCAGCCCGAGCAGGATGCGCGCGGGATCTCCCGGCAGCACCGCGCACAGGGTGAACGTCGCGACGGAGGCGACCCACAGGCTCGCGACGAAGACGATCAGCCGCCGGACGGCCTGGAGCAGACCGGTCATACCTTCTTCAGCTTCGCGACCTCGAAGGACAACGACACGGCGTTGCGCGGGTAACCCGTGACGCCCTTCTTGGCGACGATGAGGTTGGGCAGCAGGAACAGCCACCCGCTCGCGGCGTCGGTAGAGATCCGCTCCGCCACCCGGCGCATGTACGTCACCTGCTGCTCGGGCGTGCCACGGTCGGCAGCGGCGAGCCAGGAGCGCACCCGGGCGTCGTCGTAACGCCAGTAGTAGTCGGCATTGCCGTACTGCACGATGTCGCGCGGCTCGACGTGGGAGACGATCGAGAGGTCGTAGTCGGCCTGGGTGAACACGACGTCGATCCAGCGGGCGGGGAACTCCAGCTCGCTGACGTCGCACTCGATGCCGACCTTCTTCAGCTGCGCAGCGATGAACTGCCCGGACGCGGTCGCGTAGGGCAGGGTCGGCAGCTTCATCGTCAGCTTCAGGTTCTCCTGCCCGGCCTCCTTCAGCAGCCGCCTGGCCTTCGCCGGGTCGTACGGGTGGGTGTCCGCGAGGTCCTCGTACCACGGGTCGGTGGGCGGCACCATGCTGCCGAGCAGCTTGCCGTGGCCCGCCCACACGGTCTTCACCAGCGCCTCACGGTCGATCGCGTGGGTGATGGCGCGGCGCACGCGCTCGTCCTTCAGCGGACCTCGCGAGTCGTTCATGCCGAGGACGACCTCGCCGTTGGTCGTGCCCTCGGTGACGGTGAACCGCGACGTGTCGTCGAACTGCTTCAGCGTCTGGGGCGCCTGCACGTTGCTGATGATGTCGAGGTCGTCGGCGAGCATCGCGTTGTTCATCGCGTTCGGGTCGTCGAAGTAGCGGAAGACCACGGTGGCGACGGATGGCTTGTCGCCCCAGTACTTCTCGTTGCGCTGCAACGTAATGCTCGTGCCCCGGCTCCAGCGCTGCATGGTGTACGGACCGGTGCCGACCGGCTTCGTGGCGAGGTCGCCGACCGCGTCCTCGTCGAGGATCGCGCCGGTCGAGCTCGTCATGTCGTAGAGCCACGCGTTGCTCGGCCGACTCAGCGTGACCACGACCTGGTCGTCACCCTTCGCCTCGACCGACTCGACCGGCGCCATCTGGGCCTTGAACGGGTGCTTGGAGTCCTTCGCGCGTACCCGGTCGAGGCTGAACACGACGTCGTCGGGCGTCAGCTCCTTGCCGTTGCCGAACGTCACGCCCGAGTGCAGCGTGAACGTGTAGGTCTTCCGGTCCTTCGAGAGGTCGTACCTCTCCGCCAGCAACGGGACGACCTTGCCGGTCTCGTCGACCTTCACGAGCGTCTCGTAGACGTTGTAGAGCAGCACCTGCGGGATCGCCGCCACCGACGTGGTGGTGAGGTCGAGTGTCGAGGGCTCCGCGGTGGCGCCGATCGTCACCGTCGAGTCGGCGGCGGTGTCGTCGCCCGACCCGCCACAGGCCGCCGTCGCGGCGAGGGTCACGCCGGTGAGGGCGAGTGCCACTCTGCGCCGCAGGAGGCCGTGGGTACCCGGGTCCCGCCGAGTCCGGCCGCGTCGCACCTGCACTGGACCTCCCTGCGGGCCGTCAGAAGGCCGACGGGCAGATCTCGCGATAGGACCGCAGCCCGCCCACCGACGAAGCGGAGACTACCGCGTCGCGCACCGCGAAGCTGAACGCGTCGGCGGCGACGCGGAGCAGCCGGTCGTACGCTCGCACGTCGTCGATCCCGACGTCACAGGACGACAGCGCGAAGACCGTGTCGCCGTCGAACATCGTGTGTGCGGGACGGATCGCCCTGGCCAGCCCGTCCTGGGCGATGGCCGCGACCTTCTGGCACTGCGCCTTGTCGAGCGTCGCGTCGGTGAGGACGACGCCGAGCGTGGTGTTGAGCGGACGGTCCTTCGGCTTCGGTAGCCGGTCGCGCTCCGCCGGGAGCGGCGTCGCCAGGGTGTGGTCGAGGTCGGCGTAGAGGCGCCCGGTCACGGGGTCGACGGCGGAGCCGACCGCGTTGACCACGGCCAGCGCCGCGACGGTGGCGCCCTCGGTGCGCAGGACGGCCCACCCGACGCCGCCCTTCAGGCCACCGACGGTCGCGCCGGCTCCGGCGCCGACCACGCCCCGTGCCGGCGGCCGGTCGGCCGTCACCGGTTCCGCGGCCTCGCAGGCCAGGCGGCCGAACTCGGCGTCGGGCCGGTGGCCGTGCTTCCCGAGGTCGAGGTCGAAGATCACCGCGCCGGGCACGATGGGCACGACGAGCGACGGATCGGAACCCACCGGCCAGCCCCGGCCGCGCTCGGCGAGCCAGTGCATCGCCCCCGATGCAGCGTCGAGGCCGTACGCGCTGCCGCCGCTGAGCACCACGGCGTCGACGCGGTCGACGAGGTTGCGGGGTTCGAGCAGGTCGGTCTCGCGCGTGCCGGGAGCGCCACCGCGCTGGTCGACGCCGCCGACCGTGCCCGGCGGGCACAGGACCACCGTGGTGCCGGTGAGCCAGCCGTCGCCGATCCGATGGTGGTGGCCGACGGCGAACCGTCCGTTCATCAGGTCGCGCGACCGCCGTCGGCCCTGCGCTGCTTGCGCTTCGAGCCCTGCTGCGGCGCGGGCTGTTCCGGTGCGGGCTGCTCCGGCGGCGTCTGGTCGGGTCGCTCCCGGATCGCGTGCGGGTCGCCAAGGAAGTGGTGGGCCGCGCGGACGTACACCTCGGTCTTGCGCATGATGTCGTCGACCTCGACGTGCTCGTCGGCCTGGTGGGCGATCCACTTGTCGCCGGGGCCGTAGACGACGACGGGGAGACCCGCGTCGCGCCACAGGATGGTGCCGTCGGTGGCGCCGGGCACGCCGCCGATCTGCGGATTGATGCCGGTGACGTCGCGGTGGCCGGCGAACACGGCCCGCACGACCGGGGAGTCCTCGGGAGTCTCGGTGGCCGGCCGGTCGTCGAGCACCGTGACACCGCCGCCGACCCAGCCGACGAACGCGTACTCCTCGACCGCGGACGCGATCTCGCCGATGAGCGTGGCGTGGTCGACACCGGGGATGGTGCGCACGTCGAGCGCCAGCACGCCGTCGGTCGGCGAGACGTTCATCTGGGCGAGGTCGCCACCGCCGATGACCGTGGGGGTGACGGTGACCGTGCCGAGGGTCGGGTGGCGACCGTGCCTGCGTCGCAGCTCGGCCTCGTGCGCGGCCGCCCAGACGAGCAGCCGGCCGAGGACGGGGATCGGGTTGGCGCCCTGGTCGGGCATCGCGCCGTGGGCCATCCGGCCGCGGATGTCGATCCGCAGCCTGATGCTGCCCCTGGAGGTGGTGCACAGCTCCTCTGCCTCGGGCTCGCCGACGATCGCGGCGTCGCAGTCGGCCGCGTGTCCCTGGGCGACGAAGTGCTTGACGCCCAGCATCATGCCCTCTTCGTCGCACAGCGCGGCCACCTTGAGCCGGCCGGGGAACGGTCCGCCGCGCTCGATGGCGCGAGCGGCGTGCAGCATCGCGGCGAGTCCGGACTTCATGTCCGCGCTGCCGCGACCGTAGAGGCGGCCGTCACGCACCTCGGCGGAGAACGGCGGGACGGACCACGCGTCCTCGGGTGCCTCGCTGACGACGTCGGTGTGCCCCTCGAACAGCAGGGTGGGTCCCGGCGAGCCGCCGTCGATCACCGCGTGGACGTTGGGCCGGCCGGGCTCGATCTCCTCGATGACCGGTTGCCAGCCGAACTGCCGCATCGTCTCGGCGACGACCGCGGCCGCGGGTGCCTCGGAGCGCTTGCGGGCGGGGTCGTGCACGCTCGGCACCCGGACCAGGCGGCGGGTGAGCTCCACCACCTCGGCGAGGTCGACGCCAGGCCAGCCGCTCGACTGTGCGGCGGGCTCGTTCGCGGGGTCCTCCCCTTGACTGGCCACCAGGCGAGCGTAGATCAACGGAGGGTGTCGGTGACGCGCGGTTCCTACCGAAGTGTGGCGATCCGTGCGTCATCCTCACGTGGCGTAGGGCGGGAGAACGCCGCATGAGGGGGCCTGACGGTACCGCGGGTCAGACGCTCCGCAAGACGGCCACCACCTTGCCGAGCACGGTGGCCTGGTCGCCGGGGATGGGCTCGTACGCGGGGTTGTGCGGCATCAGCCACACGTGACCGTCGCGCCGCTTGAGGGTCTTCACGGTCGCCTCGCCGTCGATCATCGCGGCGACGACGTCGCCGTTCTCGGCGTCTTCCTGCTGCCGGACGACGACCCAGTCGTCCTCGCAGATGGCAGCCTCGATCATCGAGTCACCGCGGACCTTGAGGAGGAACAGCGTGCCGTCGCCGACGACCTGGCGCGGTAGTGGGAAGACCTCCTCGACCGACTGCTCGGCGAGGATGGGCCCGCCGGCCGCGATCCGGCCGACCACGGGCACGTAGGCCGCCTCGGGACGGCTCTCCCCGCTCTCGGTCTCGTCGTACGGTGACGCCGCGGGTGCCCGGCCACCGCCCGGCAGCCGCATCTCGACCGCCCGCGGCCGGTTGGCGTCGCGGCGCAGGTATCCCTTGGTCTGCAGCTGGCGCAGCTGGTGCGACACGCTCGACACCGACGTGAGGCCGACGGCCTCGCCGATCTCACGCATCGACGGCGGGTATCCCCGCTCCTGCACCGAGGCCCTGATCACCTCGAGCACGCGGTGCTGGCGCGGGGTGAGCCCGGAGGAGTCGGGCGGGCCGTCGGGCAGCTCGCGCACCTCGCCGCCGGACCCCGCTGTGCCGGACACTGCTCTGCCAGATGCCGTCTTGCCCGCTCCGGTCGCCTTGCCCTTGGTCACGGCTCCTCCTCGCTCTCGGTGATCGAAACAGTAGCCCTCGGCAGGCGACGCTTCAAACATTTGTTCGATGGTGTGTCGCAATTGTCGGCGGCACCTGATACAACATCGTACGTACGTTCGATCGAACGCGTGTTCGCCATCGAACACCAATAAAACGGACAGGCACGTGCGGGAGGAAACCAGCATGAGCGTCGCCCTCGATGTCTCCCCGGTGGTCGACGGTGGTCGTGGTGACCGGCAGGCACGGCTGCGCGCGGTACCCGATCTGCCCGCCGGGCGGGCGTCCGGCCGCAGATGGCGGCTCACCCGGCGGGGCCGGGCGGTGGTGCTCGGCGTGCTCGTCGCGCTGCTCACCGCGGCGGTCGTCGGCCTGGGTGCCGCGCGATACGGCAACGCCGCACCCACGCCGGGCGCGGAGCGGGTCACGGTGACCGTCGGCGAGGGCGACACGCTCTGGTCCATCGCGGCCGCGGCCGCACCGCAGGCCGACCGCAGGGCCACGGTCGACCGGATCGTCGAGGTCAACGGGCTCGACGGCTCGCGCATCGAGCCCGGCCAGCGGCTCGTGGTGCCGGTCGACACGCCGTAGGTCGCCGATCGGTCGGAGCAAGACCCGGCTGACCTGGGCAAACGACGGCACATCCGGGTGCCGGGTGAATCGACGAGTCCCCCGACTTGCATCCCTGCAGGGGAATGCCTACCGTACCCCCATATGTTGTAGTTACACGGATGTAAGTTCTCCACAGGTTGTGTTCATCGGTCCACAGTTCCTCCACAGCTCTTCCACAGGAAGAGCACGGTGGTCCCCAGGATCGTCCACATGGAGGGGGTGTCGGGCTCGTGCACTGCCCGTTCTGCCATCACCCTGACACCCGCGTCATCGACAGTCGGGTCAACGACGACGGCACGCTGATCAGGCGCCGCCGGCAGTGTCCCGAGTGCGGTCGCCGCCTCACCACGACGGAGACCGTGACGCTGAACATCGTCAAGCGGTCGGGCGCCGCCGAGCCGTTCACCCGCGACAAGGTGATCTCGGGCGTGCGCAAGGCCTGCAAGGGGCGGCCGGTGGGCGTCGACGCGCTCGCGCGTCTGGCGCAGCAGGTGGAGGAGGACATCCGGGGGAGAGGTGCCGCCGAGATCCCGAGTCACGAGGTCGGTCTCGCCGTCCTCGAGCCGTTGCGGGAGCTCGACGAGGTCGCCTATCTCAGGTTCGCGTCCGTCTATCGGGGATTCGAGTCGCTCGCCGACTTCGAGGCGGAGATCGCGGCGCTGCGGCAGGTGGCGGTAGACCGCGCCGAGCGCCTTCTGGTCGGCCAGGGGAGCTGACCGCGCACGACCCAGCACACAGCAGGAACACGCATCACGTCCAACGCGCATCACGCGCCACATCAGCACCACCGGCCTCGCCAGGCACTGGCGGCGGGGAGCTGTCCGGGGGGACCAGTGACGGAGGAGGAAGATCGCATGACGGAGACGGTGAGCGGCCCGACGCAGGACTCCGAGGGGAAGTCCCGGCCGGCGTCGAAGTCGCGGGGACTGCGCGTGCAGCGCGTCTTCACCACGGCCGGCAAGCACCCGTACGACGAGGTCGAGTGGGTGCGGCGTGACGTCGTCATGGCGAACTGGAAAGACGGCTCGATCACCTTCGAGCAGCGTGGGGTCGAGTTCCCCGCATCCTGGAGTCAGAACGCCGTCAACATCGTGACGAGCAAGTACTTCCGCGGCGCGGTCGGTACGCCGGCGCGGGAGACGAGCCTGCGGCAGATCGTCGACCGCGTGGTCGACACGTACGTGAAGGCGGGTCGGGAGCACGCCTACTTCGCCGGCGACGACGACGCGCAGCTCTTCGAGCACGAGCTCAAGTGGATGCTCGTCAACCAGGTCTTCAGCTTCAACAGCCCGGTGTGGTTCAACGTCGGCACCGCCGCGCCGCAGCAGGTGAGCGCGTGCTTCATTCTGTCGGTCGACGACACCATGGAGTCGATCCTCGACTGGTACAAGGAAGAGGGCTTCATCTTCAAGGGCGGCTCCGGAGCCGGCCTCAACCTCTCGCGCATCAGGTCCAGCAAGGAGCTGCTCTCCTCCGGCGGCACCGCGAGCGGACCCGTGTCGTTCATGCGCGGTGCGGACGCGTCCGCCGGCACCATCAAGTCCGGTGGCGCGACCCGCCGCGCGGCGAAGATGGTGATCCTCGACGTCGACCACCCCGATGTCGAGGAGTTCATCGACACGAAGGCGCACGAGGAGAAGAAGATCCGGGCCCTTCGCGACGCCGGGTTCGACATGGAGATGGCGGGCAAGGACTCCAGCTCGGTCCAGTACCAGAACGCCAACAACTCGGTCCGTGTCACCGACGAGTTCATGCGTGCCGTCGAGCGCGACGAGGAGTTCGGTCTGCGGTCCCGCCTCACCGGCGACGTGATCGAGAAGGTTCCCGCGCGCGGCATCTTCCACAAGATGACCCAGGCGGCGTGGGAGTGCGCCGACCCCGGCATCCAGTACGACGACACGATCAACGATTGGCACACCTGCCCGGAGACCGGGCGCATCACCGCGTCGAACCCGTGCAGCGAGTACATGCACCTCGATAACTCCAGCTGCAACCTCGCGAGCATGAACCTCATGTCGTTCCTCCGCGAGGACGACACGTTCGACGTCGACAGGTTCCGCAAGGCGGTCGAGCTGGTCATCACCGCGATGGACATCTCGATCTGCTTCGCCGACTTCCCCACCGAGAAGATCGGCGAGACGACGCGGGCATACCGCCAGCTCGGCATCGGCTACGCCAACCTCGGCGCGCTGCTCATGGCGACCGGGTACGGCTACGACTCCGAGGGCGGCCGCGCGCTCGCGGCCGGCATCTCGTCACTGATGACCGGCACCGCGTACAAGCGCTCCGCGGAGCTGGCGGCCGCCGTCGGCCCGTACGCCGGCTACGCGCGCAACGCCGCCGCGCACAAGCGGGTGATCCGCAAGCACGCCGCCGCCAACGACGCGGTCCGCTACGTCGGCGACGAGGACCGCAGGCTGCTCCGTGCGGCCGCGGAGGTGTGGGCAGAGTCGGTCAGCCTCGGCGAGCAGACGGGCTACCGCAACGCGCAGGCGTCCGTCATCGCGCCGACCGGCACGATCGGCTTCATGATGGACTGCGACACGACCGGCATCGAGCCGGACTTCTCGCTGCTCAAGTTCAAGAAGCTCGTCGGCGGTGGGTCGATGCAGATCGTCAACCAGACCGTGCCGCGGGCACTGCACAAGCTCGGCTACCAGCAGGAGCAGGTCGAGGCGATCGTCGAGTACATCTCCGAGCACGGACACGTCATCGACGCGCCCGGCCTGCGCACCGAGCACTACGAGATCTTCGACTGCGCGATGGGCGAGCGGGCGATCAAGCCGATGGGCCACGTGCGGATGATGGCCGCGGTGCAGCCGTTCGTCTCCGGCGCGATCTCCAAGACCGTGAACATGCCGGAGCAGTCGACGGTCGAGGACGTCCGCGACATCTACGAGCAGGGCTGGCGGCTCGGGCTCAAGGCACTGGCGATCTACCGCGACAACTGCAAGGTCGGCCAGCCGCTGTCGACGGGCAAGACCTCGGCCGCGAAGGCTGACAAGGTCGAGGAGGTCGCGACCCGGCCGACCAGGAAGAAGCTGCCGAAGCAGCGGCCCGCGACGACGACCAAGTTCTCGGTCGCCGGCGCGGAGGGGTACATGACCGCGGGCTCGTACCCCGACGACGGTCTCGGTGAGGTGTTCCTCAAGCTCGGCAAGCAGGGTTCGACGCTCGCCGGCGTGATGGACGCGTTCTCCATCGCGATCTCGATCGGCCTGCAGTACGGCGTGCCGCTCGAGACGTTCGTCCGGCAGTTCACCAACCTGCGGTTCGAGCCGGCGGGTCTCACCGACGATCCCGACGTCCGCATGGCGCAGTCGATCATGGACTACGTCTTCCGGCGGCTCGCGCTCGACCACCTGCCGTACGAGACGCGGGCGGCGATGAACATCCTCAGTGTCGCCGAGCGCAACGCGGCGCTCGACGCAGCCGGCTCCCCGGCGTCGACGTCGGACGACGTCGACACCGAGTCGCTGGCCCAGTCCGCCGCGGTCTCGGACGGCGAGGCCGACGCGCCGCGCGAGACCAAGGCCGCCAACGTCGGCTCGTCCGCGGAGCTGATGGAGGCCGTCCAGGGCAAGCTTGCCGACGCGCCGATGTGCTTCACCTGCGGCACGAAGATGCGTCCGGCCGGCAGCTGCTACGTCTGCGAGGGCTGCGGCAGCACCAGCGGCTGCAGCTAGTATCGCGCCTCCCGCGCGCCGAAGGGCGCCGTCACCTTGCGGTGGCGGCGCCCTTTCGTCGCGTACGGGTCAGGCCGGCCGCGCCGACCTGCGCAGGCCGGTCTGCTTGCGTGGCTTGAAGACCGCCAGCGTCGTCGCGATGAGGAGCATGACGACCTGCGTCGACAGCACGGCGACCTGCTCCCACTGCCGCGCGGTCGTCAGCGTGCCGTCCGCCACGCCGACCGCCGACGACTCGGGGGTGAACAGGAACATCCCGACGCAGATCACCGCGATGTTCAGCACGAGCTTGACGAAGACCCAGTAGTACCGCACCAGGCCCCAGGGACTCCTGACCGCGAGGATGATGCCGGTCGCCAGGCTGGCGAGGCTGAGCGGGATGCCGCCCAGGAACACCAGCCGGCTCATCAGCTGGTACGCGGACTGCGCGAGCACGGGGTCGTCGGCCAGCGTCGCGGTGAGGTTGAGTACCACCAGCCCCCACACCTCGCCGAGCAGCGCGACCGACGCGACGATATGCACCACCAGGAGCGCCTTACGGGGCGCGCGGCTCCGCCGCCTCGTGGCGACCGGATCGACCGGGGGAGCGGTAACGGACACGGTGTCCTCCTCCTCGAATGACATCCGCATCATGCCCGAGACATATCAGGGATGACATCGTCCCGGCGACGTATCCGTCCCTACGTCGTCGAACGGAGCGAGGGATGCTCATGACGGTGCTCGCCGAGAACTCCGTACGCGAGAAGGTGCAGTCCGGCGCCGATCGACCCGGTCGAGAGGCCGAGCTCGTGGCGCTGGTGGGAGAAGACCTCGGGGGCGAGGGGGGCGAGCAGGGTGTCGACGAGCGCGTCGCTTCCGGGGACTCGTGCCTCGGTGAGCAGCGCGTGCACGTGCGCGCGCCAGAAGTCGTACGCGCCGGTGGCGAACCTTGCGGTCCCGGCCTCCGCGCCGAGCACCAGGTGCACATGCTGGTCGAGGAGGGTCACCATCGCGTCGTAGAAGGCGGCGAGGCGCTCGGCCGGGGGAGCCCCGGGTCCCAGCGGAGGGGCACCGCCGAGCAGCTGCGCCTGCACCTCGCGTTCGTGCTCGTCGAGGAGTGCCCTGGCGATCGAGGCGACGTCCGGGTAGCGGCGGTAGAGCGTGCCCCTGCCGACTCCGGCGGCGCGCGCGATCTCGCCCATGGTGACGCGCGGACCTCGTTCGCGGAACAGCCGCTGCGCGGCGGTCAGGACCCGTGCCCGGTTGCGCGCCGCGTCCGCACGCTCGGGGACGTGACCGCCCGGTTCCTCCAGGGGCTCGCCCGACAGCAGGTCGATCCGTCCCGGCATCCCCGCACCCTAATCGTAACTGGACGCCGCGTCCAGTTACGAACTAGGGTGCGGTTCAACCGGACACCGTGTCCGATTATCGGGAGGTGCTCGATGGCTCGCCTGCTCCACCTCGACTCCAGTGCGCGACGACGCTCGTTCTCGCGGCAGCTCACCGAGCGGTTCGCCGCCCGGTGGGCGGCCGCTGACCCGGGCGGCACGTACGAATACCGCGATCTCGCCGCCGAACCCGTGCCGCCCATCGGGCAGGCGTGGACGGAGATCTGCGACTACCTGCTCGCTCATCGCGTCACGGCGATCGAGCGCTTCGGCGAGGCGGTACGGACGCAGGAGCAGAAGGTGGCCTGGGACGTCGTCGAGCCACTGCTCGACGAGCTCGTCCGAGCGGACGTCGTCCTGGTCGGTGCGCCGATGTACAACTACTCGATCCCGGCGGCGCTGAAGGCCTGGCTCGACCAGGTCACCTTCCCGCGGATGTCGTTGGCGGGTCGGTCCTTCGTCGTCGTGAACGCCAGAGGCGGTTCGTACCTGCCTGGCGCTCCGAAGGCCCGGTATGACTACCAGGAGCGCTACCTGCGTGACTTCCTCGCTGGCCACTTCGCGGTCGAGGACGTGACCTTCGTCGACTCCGAGCTGACCAACGCCCTCGTCGATCCGGTGCTCGACGACCTGCGCGGCGCGCAGGTCGCCTCCCACGACGCCGCCCGCATGCGGGTCGATGCCGTGGTGGCCGACCTGAGCGCGCGCCACGCGGTGCGGTCGCCGGCATGAGCTGGTTGACTCTCATCCTCGCCGGCCTGGTCGAGGTCGCCTGGTCGCAGAGCATCAGGCCGACGAACGGCTTCACCCGGCCGTTGCCGACGCTGCTGTGCCTGGTCCTGTGTGCGGCCGCGGTCTATCTGCTGTCGAGGGCGATGCAACACCTACCGGTCGGCACGGCGTACGCGGTCTTCACCGGCATCGGCGCCGTGGGCGCGATCGTGCTGGGGATCCTCGTGCACGGCGACGAGATCAGCGCCGGTCGCCTAGGCGCGGTGGGGCTCATCGTCGCCGGGATCGTCCTCGCCCGCGTGACCGCGGTCGAGTAGCGCGGACAGCGTCGCGTCACGGTCGGCGGATGCCGGGAGCTGACGCGAAGCGCCGGTGTCGATCGGGACGCCGGCCTCGCACAGCGGGCACGCGTCCGCCGGGTAGACGTTGCTCGGCACCTCGGTGAGGTACACCTGCGGAACTCCGAGTCGCGCACCGACGTGCGGGCCGTACGGCCCGCATGCGACGAGGCTGCCGACCGCCACGACCGTCGCACCCCGGTCGGCGAGCGCCGCCGCGGTGGACATCGTCGCCGACCCGAGGTTGACGGCGTCGTCGACCACGAGCGCGCGCAGACCGTCCACCGCGATCTCCCGCGGGATGGCATAGCGAGGGCCGGGTTCCCTGCGGGCGTACGTGAACCGCATCCCGAGCGTGGCCGCCACCCACTGCGCGACGAACGCGCCGCCGTCCAGCGGGCCGCAGGCGATGTCCGCCGGGAAGCGGCGGAGACGCTCGGCGAGCGCCTCGGCCTCCCGGGCCAGCCGGTCCGGATACGAGACGAGCTCGTCGAGCAGTAACCACGTGTCGCCATGGTGACCGGACTCGAAGACGAAGTGGCCCGTGCGGGAGAGCGTCACCCGACCAGTGTCGCCGTCCGGCGGTCAGCGGATGGCGGAGAGGTGGGCGAAGACGACGATGTTGTCGACGTAGTGCCCGTTCGCGAACGCGCCGCCGCAGGTGATCAGCCGCAGCTCGGCGGCGCGGCTGGGGCCGTAGACGAGGTCGGAAGGGAAGTCGTTCTTGGAGTACTGCCGGGTGGCGTGCACGGTGAACACCGCCGTACGGCCGTCTGCCCGCGCGACCTCGATCGCGTCGCCGGGGGCGAGCTCACCCAGGTCGTAGAAGACCGCGGGTCCGTCGGACCAGTCGACGTGCCCGGCGATCACCGAGGTGCCGCGCTGGCCGGGGGTCGCCAGGGCGTCGTACCAGCCGGCCTCGGACCCGGTGTCGGGAGCGTCGAGGACGCCGTCCTTGCCCATCGAGAGCCCGACGAGATCGGCGTCGACGTCGATCGCCGGGACGCGGACCGCGGTCGGCCTCGAGCGGGGCAGCGACTCGGTGTCGGTGCGCCCCCGCCAGCTGGTCTCCCCGGCACCGCTCAGCTCGCCGGCCGAGGTGACGCGGGGCTGCGCCGGCCACAGCAGCTGGTAACCGGTGACGCCGAGGACGACCAGCCCCGCGACGACGACGAGGCTCGCCGCCACATGGGCGACGCGGCGCCCGCCGCCGCGCGGGGTATGCGGTCCGGTGCCGTCGCCCCTCATGCCGCCCTGCGGCGGCCGGCGGGGCGGGTGCCGCGCAGGCGGAGCAACACGGCGGTGCCGCCCACGACGAACGCCGCGCCGAGCAGGACCACCGCGGGGTTCGGCCCATGGGAGGTGCTGCCGCTCCCGGCCGCGACGCCACCGGTGGGCGTCGCCCGCGGGCTGCCGGCGTTGGTGGTGCCGTCGGGTCCAGACGGGGTCGCGACCGGACGGGGTGACACCTCCTGCGTCGGGGTGTTGACGATGGGGTTGCCGCCGTCGTCGCTCGGCGAGTCGCCCGGTGGCTCCCAGCCCGGAGGCGGGGTGTTGGGCCCGAACGCGTCCTGCGGCATCTTCGGCAGGGTGCCCGGCGACGTGGACGACGGACCGTCGGCCGGTGGCCGGTTCGTCGACGGGTCGTCGGACGACGGCTCGCTCGGCCGCGGGCTGCTGTCGCCGCCGCCGTTGCCACCGCCGCCGTCCCCGCCGTTGTCACCGTCACCGGGGTCGCTGGGTGACGGGTCGTCCGGCGGGTCGCTGGGCCGGGGCTCGGTGGTCTGCGACTGGGTCGAGGTCGGCGAGTCGTCGGCCGGCTCGCTCGGGTTCGCGGTCTGGGTGCTCGACTCGGAGGTCGAGGCGGACGGTGATTGGGCCGCGGTCGCCAGCGGGGCGACTCCCAGGCCGAACAGCGTGAGTCCGGCGGTGAGGGCGGCGGCTTGCACGGATCGTCTGACCCACGGGGCCATGGGCGGGACCTTTCCTACTGCGTGTTCGACGTGAGGGGCGTCATCCCGGGCCTCTGCGTGACTACTCAGGAGGAAGAGAACCCAGGAGTAACCGTGAGGATACGCGTCGTAGTTGATCACGCAAGTCTGGGGCTGCTATTTGCTGATTGCGTCGCCGGAGCCCGCCGTGGGCTGCCCCGGATGGACGTTGTCACGGATGCGCGATCGATCGGTGACGCGGCGTAACACTCGGCCCCCTGCGAACCGATGTGCCCGTAGAACGGGCTGTCGCGAGATCGTCGCACGCTGTCACCGCAGCGAGTCGGCGCTCGGGCGGCCCGGACAGCAATGAAGGGTGTCGATGGGCCGCCGAGGTGTCGTAGGGCAGCGTCAGCATGCTGCGTCCTCCGCCTGTGCGCACGCTCGCAGGACGATCCGCCGCCTCCTCGTGGCCGGCGCGTTCTGTCTCATCGGCTGGGTGGCGTTGGCCGTGTTCGGCGCGAGCGCCGCGTCGGCGAGTGAGCACTCGCCCGGCGAGCAGGGGCTCGGTGGCGTCGTGACGACGGTGCTGGGCAGCGGTTCCGCCGACTCCGCCACCACCACGGAGCAGGCCGGCCCGCGCGGGCGCGCGACAGGCGACAGATCGCAGCCGCCCGCGCGGCCGGCCCCCGAGGCAGGACGCACCGGTCTCGGCTCGGTCGTCGGCTCGGCGCTCGAAGCGACGAGCGGGACGGTCGGCGAGATCTCCGGAGCCGCGGGCGACGCCCCGCGCCCGGCCCCGGAGACAGCGGACGGTCGGCCGGCTCCCGAGGTCGCCGCTCCGCCGGTGCCGGCCACGGTCGGCACGGTGACCGAGCCGTTGCGGCCCGCGGTCGAGGCCCTCGCCGAGTCCGAGGCCGGTGCCGACTGGAACGAGGCCGTCTCCGAGTGGCAGCCGCCGTCGTTCGACGGCTTCGACGACCTCGACCTGATCCCCGGTGACGGGCTCGCGCCGGGACACCAGGCGGGCGGGGCAACACCCGCCCCGGCCACCCCACGCCCCGCGGGCACCCAGGACGGCGACCGCGACAGGAGCGGTGCCGCCGACGGCACGCAGGCGCCGGTCGTCGCCCCCACGCCCGCCCTCGGCGGAGACTCGACTGCACACGATCGGCGCCCGCCCGCGGGTGTCGGCGCCGACGACCTGCCGGCCGACGCGCCGGCGGCGCCCGGCAACGGCCAGTGGCCGACGGGCTCCACCTCCACCTCGTCCTCCACCACCACCGGGGGCTCCGGAAACGGAACCCCCCTCGCATACGGCGGGCCGGTCGGCGTGTCCGCCCAGCACACCCTGCTGGGCATCGCACGCGCCTCCGACGACCTGGCTCCGCTCGGCGATGCGGTCAAGCCCGACGTCTCGCCCGACTGATCTCTCCCGCAACACCGCGAAGGTGCCCGGGTCCGATGCCCGACGCGCCAGCAGATTCGACGTTGTGGAAGAGAAAGGAAACATCACCCGTGAATACATGGGTCCGGAGGTCACTTCAGGCCTCTCTCCTCGCCGGTGGGTTCGTCGTCCTCGGAGCCGGGATCGCCAACGCGTCCGAGCCCGCGACCGCACTGCCGGACACCGGTAAGACAGCCGACCTCGTCGGCACCGTGACCAAGACCGCCGACGACACCGTCGGTGCGGTCACCGGGAAGAAGGCGGCGGCGACCGGGTCGCCGACGAAGGCCGAGGCGGGCGGGGAGCGGCAGGACGCCGCGAAGAAGCCCGCCCGTCCGGCCAGGAAGATCGTGGTGAAGAAGACCCTGCCGGCGCACGACACGGTGGGGGCCCTGACCGGTCAGCTGACCGAGGCGACCGGGGGGCTGCTCGGCAAGCACGCGAGCGGCGCCGCAGGACCGCGTCCGTTGCCCGCACCCGAGGGCACCTCGCGTTCCGTCGACCTGTCGACGGTGGAGATCCTGCCGTACGACAACCCGACGGCGGACGCCGCGGGCGCCCTGGCCACCACGCCGAGCCTCGGCGACGACGGCCTGGCCGGTGACGTGACCGGCACCCTGACGGCCACCGTCGACGCCGTGGTCGACGCCGTGGTCGACGCCGGCGACCTCGGGCACGCGACGGGCTCGTCCGACCTGTTCGGCGCGCTCGACGGCGTCACCGAGCTCTCGGCCGACGGCGACCGGCTGTCCGGCATCACGAGCATCAGCGGCGTCCTCGACACCGCCACGTCGCTCACCGGCGAGGTCGCCCACGTGGGCGGCATCAGCGGCAGCTCGCTGAACACCGGCACCCTCGACGGGCTCCTCGCCCTCGACGGTGACCTCGGCGAAGGCGAGCTGTACGGCTTCGGTGCGCTCTCGAGCACGCTCGACAGCATCAACACGGTCGACCTATGGCTCGGCGACGACAGCTACCTGACGGGCACGCTCGACGTGTTCGCCTGGACCGACGGCATCGTCGAGGCCGCCGTCGACCTCTCCGAGGGCGACGTCTCCGGCATCGCGGCGCTGGCGGGCACGCTCGACGCGCTCGCCACGGTCGACGGGCAGCTCGGCGACCTCGCCACGCTGACCGGCTCGCTGTGGGTGTCGGCGCTCGTCGACGCCACCGTGGTCGTCGTGGCCGACCTCGCCGAGGGCGACGTCTCCGGTGTGGGGACGCTGTTCGCGGCGCTCGACAGCACCGGTCACCTGCACGGGTACGTCGACGGCCTCGGGGACCTCGAGGGCTCGACCGAGGTCTCCGGTGCGCTCGACTCCGTTCTCGACATCGTGGGAGACGCTTCGTAAGTGGCTACCCTCAGTAATAGAGTGTTCACCATCAGCACAAGGGTGGAAGCGCTCGAGACCACTCGGTGGGACGGCCGTCGGCCGTCCCACCGGGGGACCGCAGGGCCCAGGCCTCTGTCCTCCTGTTCCGTGGCGCCGACCGCGCAGGTGGACGCTCAGGAGGTGTCCGCCTTGCGGTCACCGACCGCCGTGCTCGACGGTCTGCCGTTTGATCCCCGTCACGGCAACCGGTGGTACGGCGGTCGCGACACCCGCGGTGTCCAACCTGGCGGCACGGGCACGCGGGGTGTCGAAGGTCAGAGCAAGGCCGTTCGGAGGGAGCGGCCATGGCTCTGATGCAGGGGCGAGGTGGTCGCCGCGGGTTCACCGCGGTGGCCACTCTCGTCGCGTTCCTGGGCATGGCTGCCGTGGTCGCGTTCGGCCTGGTCAGCTCCCTGGGAGCGCCGGGTTCCGGGGCCGGGGGCCGGGGGGCTCCAGCCCCGGAGCCCACGACGAGTCGGCCGAGCACGGCCAGCTCCACGCCCACACCGACCCCCATCGGGCGGTCCGCCCCCGTCCGCATCGACGTCCCCGCGATGAAGCTGGAGAAGAAGCTCGGCAGGCTCGGACTGAGCAAGGACGGGCAGACGCTGGAGCTTCCCCGCAAGCCCAAGCGGGCGGGCTGGTACGAGAAGTCCGCGACACCGGGCGAGATCGGGCCCACGGTCGTCATCGGCTACATCGAGGCGGGACCCGACCGTCCCGGCGTCTTCCGCCGGCTCGACGACCTCCGTGAGGGCAACGCGATCTACGTGACCCGCGCCGACGGTCTCGTCGCCGCATACCGCGTCGACGCGATCAAGAGCTACCGGCCGGCCGAGCTGCCGGTGAAGAAGGTCTACGGGGCGACGGACTATTCCGCCCTGCGGATCGTCACCTGCGGCGGTTCGCTGAAGAAGGCGAAGCGCGCCGCCAACGTCGTCGTCTACGCCCGCCTGATCACGGTGGGCCGACGCTAGGAGTCAGTCCTCCCTGGACTGGGGGTCCGATGAGCAGAGCGAGAAGGGTGCGGCGGCCCGACGCCGGTGCGCACGCACACGGCAGGAGCGGTTCCCGCAAGGCACCCCGGGTGCTCCTGATCGTCGCCGTCTGTGCCGCGGTTGGAGCGACCACTGCCGTCGGTCTCGTGCGCACGGGCGGTGGTGACAGCGCCAGGCCGCGCGCGTCCGCGAACGTCACCGAGAAGGCCACGCCGCAGCACCGGTCCTCGTCGCCGGCGGTGCGCGGACCCGTGCTCGGCAGGGCCGCACCGGTCGAGCTGCGGATCCGCACGATCGGCTTGCGCTCCCGGCTGCTCGCCCTCGGACTGCGCACCGACGGCACGGTCGCGGTGCCCGCGGCCGACCAGATCGCCCGCGCCGGCTGGTACGAGTACTCGCCCACGCCGGGTGAGGTCGGACCCGCCGTGATCCTCGGCCACGTCCACCGGCCCGCCGGACAGACCGACCGGCCCGTCTTCAGCCGGCTCGAGACGCTGCGCCGCGGGGACCTCGTCGAAGTCGTGCGGGCCGACGAGGTCGTCGCCGTCTTCCGGGTCGACCGGGTCGAGCGCTATCCGGCGGAGCACTTCCCCGCACGCGAGGTCTACGGTGCCGCGGACCACGCCGCGCTGCGCCTCATCACCTGCACCGCTCCGGGCACGACCCCGGCACCGGACGAGCGCAACGTGGTCGTCTACGCCTCGCTGGTGACGAGCCGTACCGTCGGCTGAGCGACGCGCCGGCGATTCGCCACGCCGATACAGTTGCAGACCGTGATCTTGTCAGCTACGTTCGGTAGCAATGACTACGGAGAGTGCCAGCACTGTGACGGGCAGCGATGCCGTCGCGGAGGGGCGCGCAGGGTCGCGCCGGGCACTCCGTTCCTTCCTCGGCCGCACGCTCCTCGTCGGCCTCTTCTGCCTCTTCGCCTGGTGCGCGCTGGCGTTCGTGTCCTCGAGCACCGCTGCGGCGGCGGAGGACGGCGCGTCGCCCGGCCTGCTCCCTGGCGCCCTGCGGACCGTCGACGACACGACACGCGCCGTCGGTGAGACCGCGACGGCGACCGTCGGGGTCGGCGGGCACGCCGTGGACGGATCGCGTGAGGCGTCGACGACGGGCGCCGTGGCGGACCGCACGGCGGCACGAGGTCACACCGCGCTCGACCTGGAGTCGGCCACACCACTGACCACCGACGAGGCACTGCACCTGCTCGCTCCGGTCCGCGCCACCGCGGTCGACATCAACCAGCCTGTGGTGTCGGCCGTCGGCCAGGTCGGCCGCCCGATCGTGTCGGGTGCCAAGGCGACGGCGGACGGGCTCCGCCCGATCGCCGCGACGCTGGCGCACCCGGTCGGGAGCGCGCTGCAGGACGTGGCGGGCAAGGTCCGTCCCGTCATCGCCTCGCCGGCGCTCGGCGGGGTCGTCGCGCTCGCGGCGGGCGAGCCGTCCGTCCGTGGCGCGACACCCGCTGCACCCACGGTCACCTCCCCGATCGCACCGGCCGGTGACGGCCCGCGGTTCGCGGGGGACGTGCAGGGAGCCGACGTCGACGCCGGCGCAATCCCCACGACGGCGCACTCACCCGCCGGCGTCCCCGACGACACCGGTGACACCGACGAGCTCCCGGTCCTGCCCGTCGGCCAGAGCGCCCCGGGTACCAGCTCCTCGCCCCAGATGGGCGGGGGCGCCGGACAGGCGGGGAACCACGCGTACGCAGAGCCCATCTCGGTGCTCGCCGCGTCGGGTCCCTCGGCCGTGATCCGGCCCACAGACGATGACCCTTGTTCCGACGAGCAGGAAAGTCCCTCGGTATCCCCCGACTGACGTCGGCTGAGCGGTACCGAGGGCATCGCGGGCGCCCCCGTCGCGCGATGCAGCTTTCCCCACAGAGTTGGAACTGAGAAGGGATCTATTCGTGAACACATGGGTGCGTAGGTCGCTCGAGGCCACGCTTCTCGCAGCAGGATTCGTCGTCGTCGGAGCCGGTGTGGCGAACGCCGCCGAGCCCGTGACCGAGGCGCCGCAGCAGGTGTCGCAGGGACTGCCCGGCATCGGGCTCCCCGACGTCGGCGGTGTCGTGAACGGCGCGCTCGGCCAGGGCGTGCAGGGCGCCACCGGTGACGTCAACCGGGTGCCGGCCAAGGCCACGAAGAGCGTCAAGGCCACCGCGACCAAGACACACGCGGTCAACTCGGTCAAGGCCGTCAAGGCCGTGAAGAAGAGCAAGGCGACGCAGCACTCCAACCGCATCGTCCGCGGGCCGAAGATCGTCAGCCACGGCGTCAGCGGCGGCGGTGTCAGCGGTGTCGGCGGCGGCCTCGGCAGCATCGGCGGCGCGACCGGCGGCCTCGGCAGCCTCAGCGGCGCTACCGGCAGCCTCGGTGGGGTCACCGGCGGCCTCGGCAACGTCGTCGGCGGCAGCCTCGGTGGGGTCACCGGTGGCGGCAGCGGCACGAGCGGCGGCCTCGGCGGCATCTCGGGCGGCGTCGGAGACACCGGCGCGCTCGGGCAGCAGGTCTTCTCGCTGCTGAGCGTCGGCGGCATGCAGCAGAACGGCGGCGGCAGCACCTACGCGCACCCGGTGGGTGCCGTGCAGCAGACCTTCGGCACGCTGACCCAGGCGCCGTCGGGCATCTACGCCAACCCCATCGGCGCGGTCGCGCAGCACGGTGGCGGCAACCTGTACGCCCACCCCGTCGGGGCGGTGGCACAGACGTTCGCCAACGACAGCTTCGGGCCGTCCAGCACGTACGCCCACCCGGTCGGGGCGGTGATGCAGAGCCAGTTCGGCAGCACCTACGCCCACCCGGTCGGCGCGGTGACCAACTCGTACCCGCAGAACGGCTTCGGCCCGTCGAGCGTGTACGCGCACCCCGTCGGCTCGGTGATGCAGAACCAGTGGGGCAACATGTTCGCGCACCCGGTCGGCGCGGTGGCGCAGACCTTCCCGGCGAACGGCTACGGTCCGTCGAGCACGTACGCGCACCCGGTCGGCGCGGTGATGCAGAACCAGTGGGGCAGCCTGTACGCGCACCCGCTGGGCGCGGTCTCGACCGCCTTCCCGAAGGACGGGCAGGCGGGGTCGAACCTGTACGCGCACCCGCTGGGCGGCCTGATGCAGAACGGCAACGGCAGCACCTACGCGCACCCGCTGGGTGCCGTTGTGCAGGCGTTCGACAACGAGGGCAGCAACGAGTCGCAGCTCGCGCTGACCCCGTACTCGAGCGTCACGCAGAACGAGACCGGCGCCATGCACTGCTACGCCGGCCTCTGCTCCGCCTCGTCTGACGGCTACATGACCGGACCGTTCGACAACGTCGCTTACGCCTTCTCGGACGCGTTCAGCAACGGCGTGTGGGCGCTCTCGACGGCGGCGAGCTCCTCCAACGGCGGCGGCCACACCACGCTGCCCGTCTCGACCGTCGCCTGACGATCCAGCAGTTGTAGTTCGGTAATAGTTCGGTAACCCGCGAGGGCCGGCACCGCGAGGCGGTGCCGGCCCTTCGCTGTGTCCGGGCGCGGACGTCAGTACGTCGTGAGCAGGCGGTCGAGCACCCGGACGCCGAACGTCAGCGCCTCGACGGGTACACGTTCGTCGACGCCGTGGAACATGCCGGCGAAGTCGAGCTCGGGCGGCAGCCGCAGCGGCACGAAGCCGAATCCGCGGATGCCGAGCGGCGCGAACGACTTGTTGTCGGTGCCCGCGGACAGGCAGTAAGGGACCGCGCGCGCCGTCGGGTCCTCGGCTCGCAGCGCGGCGATCATCGACTCGACGAGTGCGCCGTCGAAACTCGTCTCCAGCGCGATGTCGTGATGGATCATCTCCCGGTGCACCCGGGGGCCGAGCAGCTCGTCGACCGTGGCGAAGTACTCGTCCTCGCGGCCGGGCAGGAACCTGCCGTCGACCTCGGCGACGGCACGACCGGGGATCACGTTGACCTTGTACCCGGCGTCGAGCACGCTGGGGTTGGCGGTGTGCTGCACCGTCGCTCCCACGAACCTCGCGAGCGGGCCGAGCCGCTCGAGCGCCTGCGACGGGTCGTCGGGGTCGAACGGGATGCCGAACGCGTCGCAGACCTCGCCGAGGAACGTGCGTACGGTCGGTGTCAGCGTGACCGGCCACTCGTGCGAGCCGAGCCGCCCGATCGCCTGGGCGAGCGTGGTCACCGGGTTGTCGGCGTTGGTCATCGAGCCGTGACCCGCCGTGCCGTCGACGGTGAGGCGCATCCAGGCGAGACCCTTCTGCGCCGTCTCGATCAGGTAGAGCCGCAGCTCGGGCGAGACCTCGAACGAGTAGCCGCCCACCTCGCTGATGGCGTGGTCGCAGCCGTCGAGCAGGTCGGCGTGGTGCGCGGCGAGGTACTTCGCGCCGAGCCTGCCCCCGGCCTCCTCGTCGGCGAGCCAGGCGAACACGATGTCGCGACGGGGTCGGCGTCCGGTCCTGACGAAGTCACGCAGCAGCGCGAGCATCATCGCGTCCATGTCCTTCATGTCCACCGCGCCGCGGCCCCAGACGCAGCCGTCCCGCACCTCGGCGGAGAACGGGTCGACCTGCCAGTCGTCGGCTCTCGCGGGCACGACGTCGAGGTGGCCGTGCACGAGCAGCGCCGGTAGGGAGGGGTCGGTGCCCTCGAGCCTGGTCACGATGCTGGTGCGACGCGGGTCGCTCTCGAACATGGTGTGCTCGACGCCCACCTCGTCGAGGCGCGACGCGACGTACTCCGCGGCCTTGCGCTCGCCGGGTCCCGAGCCGTCACCGGTGTTGGTCGTGTCGATCCTGATCAGGTCGCGGCACAGGTCGACGACCTCACCTTCCGCGTCGGTCCCGCTCACGACGTGCCTCCCCACCGGATCGCGTCCATCCGCCCAGCCTGGCACGCCGAGCGGCACGGGCGAAATAGTCCGTGCCGTGACGAGGTCGATCACGGTCGAACAGGTCGTGGAGGCTGCTCCGGGTCGGCCGGATCGAGATACGCGAGGAGACTCTCCGTCAGCGGCCTGAGTCGTTCGCGGCGCAGGTGGTACAGGACGTACTGGCCGTCGCGGTGTGGCTCGAGCACTCCGCTCTCGGTGAGCTGGTGCAGGTGTTTGGACAGCGATGACTCGGTGATACCGACCAGCGGTGCGAGTTCCTGGGTGCTCCGTGGACGCTCGGCGATCCAGCGCAACGTGCGGAGCCGAACGTCGTCGCCGCATGCCCGCAGGACGGACACCAGGTCTGTCGGTGGGATGCGAGGTCGCGCCTGCCTGGTGACGAACGAGGGATCGTAGGTCATGCCGATCGACCATGGTGCGTCGACGCTGTACCAGATGTGCGGCCAGGAGAACGCGCTCGGCACGAAGGTGAACGTGTCCGTCACCATCACTTCGGTGTTCTGGAGGTCGGCGGCCGATCCCCACTGCGGCGCACAGGTGACGTCGAGGTCGAACTGCCGGCGGCCTGGGTAGCCGCGCACACGTGGTCCGAGCGTGTCGACGAACCCGGTGAGGCCGGCGGTGAGCAACAGTCGGCCGGCCTCGCTGACGGAGTCCGCGAGCCGCGGTTCCACGCGCAGCCATTCCTTCTCGAACGCCGCGTCCCAGTAGTCCTCCAGGAGCCGGCAGAGGCGCTCGATGAAGGCAGGTGGGTCGTCGCGTGCCATCTGCCGTGCGGAGTCGGTGTGCTCGGGCTCCGGCCGGGCGGCGAAGGCCGGTGCCTCCGCGAACTCCGCGGTGATCGTCTCGGCCGGCAGCGCGCGCAGGTCGGCGAGACCGTCGTGGAACGACGCCGAGGTATCAGCCGGAAACCGACCGAGTGGATCAGGCAGCGCCGTGCCCGCGCCCGGCGGTGATGCGCCCAGGACGGCGGCATGGGCCGCGATCTCGCGGCGGAGCGACGGCGGCAGTTGTCGCATCTGCCGGATCCACGGGTGATGGAGCGGGTGCCGCTGCGGCTCCACGAGCACATGGAGGCTGAACACCGCCTCGAGCAACGGCCCGTAGCTGAAACAGACGCTCTCGACGGGGTCCACGGGGAGGTGGAAGCGGATGGTGGCCAATGTCGTCAATTCCGAATCAATCGTCACCGGCGTGGGCAGGACCTAGCATCGGCTCGGTGTCTGACCCCGCGGAGAGGAGACTGCCCAGTGCTTCGGTCACTGATGCGGCTCATCGTAGTGACGACCTTGATCGCGACGTCGCTGGCGTTCCCGAGTGCCGCGGCCGCCGAATCTCCGAGAGGAGCGGTCTGCACCAGTGACAACGGCTCGAACGTGCGGGCCTACTTCGGAATCCGGCGTGCGGACGTCATCTGGCTGAACCTGCAAGGCCACCATCCGCCCTGTGTGACCGTCGTTCAGGGCCGCACCTTCTACCGGGCCCACGGCTGGATCGCTCAGCTGCCACCGGGAACCCAGGTCGACGGGGAGACCATCGAGACCGTCTACCCCGAGGGCTACCGGCCGAACCACCCGGCTCCGATGGTCGACTTTCTCTCGAAGGTCTCGCAAGCCAGGTACGTCGTCAGCCGCGCCGGCCAGGTAGAGATCGCCAGGACCGTCGACCGGCGGGAGCTGCTCGCGCACGCGAAGCTCGGCGCGTACGGGGATCTCTTCGTCGCACCGGACAGCTCGTCCGGTGTCACTGTCCACAGCCAAGCGCCGGAGTGGACCACCCTCGAACCCTTCAGCGCACGACGGTTGAGCGTCGGCGAGCACACTGTCGAGATCTACTGGACGCTGACCAAACGGCACTGCGACGGGTTCGCGGCGGATCCTGCCGCCGACTGCATACCGGCCGGTGAGAGCCTCAGCACGAGTACCGTCTTCAACGTCGTGCCACGCCACGCCTGAGCCAGTCGATCATCGGGTCGTGTCCGAGAGGCGAGGACAACGACCCGGTGACCGCGATCTCGTTCGTCGTCTCCCTCATGATCGCCATCGTGTCAACGTGAGTTGACGAGTGGAAGCCGTCAATGTAAGTTGACACCTCCGCTGTCAGTCGCCTGTGCGGGTTTTGACAGTGCACTCGGCGAGCCTGGTCCTGTCAGGCCTTCACGGAGGGAACACATGGCGAACATGATCGAGGCCGAGGGGCTCGTGAAGCGGTACGGGAAGACGGTCGCGCTCGGGGGTGTCGACCTCGTGGTGCCCGAGGGGCGGGTGCTCGGCCTGCTCGGCCCGAACGGCGCCGGCAAGACGACGGCGGTGCGTGTCCTCTCCACGTTGCTGCGTCCGGACGAGGGCAGGGCGACGGTCGGTGGCTACGACGTGGTCAGGCAGGCGCACGACGTCCGGCGGCTCATCGGGCTCACCGGCCAGTACGCGTCCGTTGACGAGGAGCTCACCGGCACCCAGAACCTCGTGATGATCGGCCGGCTGCTGGAGATGTCACGGTCGGCGGCGAAGGCGAGAGCCCGCGAGCTGCTGGAGCGGTTCGAGCTCACCGACGCGGCGGGTCGCCGGGCCAAGACGTACTCCGGTGGCATGCGGCGCAAGCTCGACCTCGCCGCGAGCCTCGTCGGCAACCCGTCGGTGCTCTACCTCGACGAGCCGACCACGGGGCTCGACCCGTACGCCAGGCGCGAGGTGTGGGAAGTCATCCGTGCGCTGGTCTCCGGCGGTGCCACCGTCCTGCTCACCACGCAGTACCTCGACGAGGCGGAGCGCCTCGCCGACGAGATCACCGTCTTCGACAAGGGCGTCGTCGTCGCGAGCGGCAGTGCGCCCGAGCTCAAGCGCCGCGTCGGCGGACAGACGCTCCGCGTCCGCGCGAGGGACGAGTCCGACCTGGTGACGCTCACGGCGATCGTCGCCGAGGTGACGGCGACGGCGCCGACGCGTGAGTCCGACGGCATGACCGTCGCGGCACCCACCGAGGATCCCGGCATGCTGCTCGCCGTCGTGCGCCGGCTCGACGCCGCCGGCCTGGTCGTCGACGAGCTCACGCTCGGCAGACCCAGCCTCGACGACGTCTTCCTCGCACTCACCGGCCATCGCGCCGAGGACGCGGACACCACGACACCGGCCGTTCCCGAAGGGAGCCTCGCGTGACTCTGTACCCCGCAGTCCTCCGCCGCTCCGTTCCTCGCTCACTGACGGCTTGCTCAGCGCTGACCGGCTGCCCTGTCGCTGCGATGCTCACTCTGGAGGACTGCTCATGACGGCCACGACGCTCGAACCGAGCCTGCCGACACCCACGCGGCACCGGGTGTCGCCGCTCGCCGGAGTGCGGCACGGCCTCACCATCGGGTGGCGCAACCTGGTGCGGGTCAAGAACGCGCCGGAGCAGCTCATCGGCTTCGTCCTGCAGCCGATCCTGTTCATCGCGCTGTTCGTGTTCCTGTTCGGCGGCGCGATCTCCGGCGACTGGCGCACGTACCTGCAGTTCGTGCTCCCGGGCATCCTGGTGCAGACGGTGGTGTTCGCCAGCATGGGCACCGGCGCCTCGCTCGCCGACGACATCACCAAGGGCGTGTTCGACAGGTTCCGCAGCCTGCCCATCGCGCGGTGGGCGCCGCTGCTCGGCGCGGTGCTGGCAGACCTCGCGACGTACGTCGTCAGCGTGCTCGTGGTGCTGGTCGCGGGACTCGTGCTGGGGTTCGACTTCACCGGCGGCCCGCTCGGCGTGCTCGCCGGCTGCCTGCTCGTCCTCGCGTTCACGTTCGCGCTGAGCTGGGTGACGGCGACCGTGGGGCTGCTGGTGCGGAAGCCGTCCGGCGTCCAGGCCCTCGCGATCGTCGTGATGATGCCGCTCACCTTCGGCAGCAACCTGTTCGCCGACCCGTCGTCGATGCCGGGCTGGCTGCAGGCCTGGGTCGAGGTCAACCCCGTCAGCCACCTGATTACCGCGACCCGCGGCCTCTTCGCCGGCGACCCGGCGGCCGGCGCCACCGTCGCCGCCGTCGCGTGGGCGGTCGGCATCGTGGTCGTCTTCGCGCCGCTCGCGGTGTGGCTCTACCGGCGCAGGGCCTGACACCGGCACGAGCGCGGTCGGATCACGTTCGGGGGGTGATCCGGCCGCGCAGCCATTCGAGGGCACCGGCACGGTCACGGTCCGCGCCCTCGGCGTGCAGCCGGTCGTACGCCGGGTCGCCGAGCGCGTCGCGGGTGCGTCCGACGAGCGCGGCGTGGTCGAGGTTGGCCGAGGGGACGGTGCCGAACACCGCGCGCGTGGCGCCGAGAAGCCGTGCCGCCCCCTCGGCGTCGCCCGCCGCCAGCGCGTGGGCCGCGAAGCCCTCCACGACGAGGCCGACCAACGGCATGTCGTGGGCCCGCTCGGCCAGCTCGTACGCCGTGCGCAACGCCGCCGCCGCCTCGTCGAGCCGCCCGGCGGCCGTCTCGACCCTGGCGCGGCCGAGGTGCATCGTGACGCGCATCTGCGACGCCGACGGCATGGGCGTCGCCTCGACCCGGGCGATCGCCTCGGCGTACCGTCTCGCGGCGTCGTCGAGCCTGCCCTCGCGGAACGCGAGGTCGGCCTCCCCGGCGTCGACGTAGGCGTCCTGGGCCGGCCACCAGAGGTTGGTGCGCAGCTCCCTGGCATCGGCCAGAGCCGCGCGTGCGCCGTCGAAGTCGCCGGACACCGCGTGCAGCTCGGCCATCCGGACCAGCGTCTGCGCCACGTCGTCGCCCGAACCGAGCGCGCGCATGTCGTCGAGCGCGCGACGGTACGCGTCGAGCGCCGTCGCGTACTCACCCGCGCGCGCGTGCCGGTCGGCGAGCATCGCGAGCGAGACGGCCGTCCCCCACCGGTCGCCGAGCGCGCGGTACTCGTCGTAGACGATGTCCTGGTCTGCGGTCACCATCGCGCCGTCGCCGAGGAACGCGCCGACCTGACTCCTGACCACGCGGGCGGTCGTGCGGGTCCACGGGTCGGGGTCGTCCTCGATGATGTCGGCCAGCAGGGGCAGACTGCCCTCGAAGTCGTTCTCGAGCAGGTGGACACCCGGCTCGAGCAGGCCGAGCATAGGGAACCGGTACGGCTTCTCGCATCCGGCGAGCGCTGCCAGCCCTCGGCGCAGGCCTTCCTTGAGGCCCTGGGTGTCGTCGGCGGATGCGGCGGTCGAGCCGAGGAGTGCGGTCATCGCACGGTCCTCGGGGTCCGCGTCGCCGGTGAGCGCGTCCGCCCTGGGCGCCCAGTACCTGAGGTCGCCGTGTATGCCGCGCAGCATCCAGTACCAGCCGGCCGCGGCGACGAGCCCGGTCGCCGTCGCGGTGTCGTCGGACTCGATGCTCCACCGCAGGGCGGCGGCGATGTCCTCGCGCAGGCCGTCCAGGCGGACCACCGTGCGGAGTTGGTCGGGCCCGCGCAGCAGCGGCTCGCCGTGCCTGGTGACGTCGAGGACGTGCGCCGCGTGCCGGTCCCTGAACCGGTCGGCGGAGCCGGAGTCGGTCAACCGGTCCATGGCGTACGCGCGGATGGTCTCGAGCAGCCGGTACCGCACGTCGGCGTCGCCCACCGGGTCGGCGAGGGACTTGTCGACGAGGGCGGCGAGCACGTCGAAGACGTCGTCGCGGGGCAGGTCCTCGTCGGCGCACACCTCCTCGACGTCGGCGAGGGTGACGGGTCCCGCGAACACGGCCAGCCGCTGCAGCAGCAGGCGTTCGGGCTTGTCGAGGGTGTCCCACGACCAGTCGACGACGGCACCGAGCGTCTGGTGGCGCGCCATCGCCGTGCGGCTGCCGCCGGTCAGCAGCCGGAACCTGTCGCCGAGCCGGTCGGCGAGCTGGTGCGGCGACATCGCGCGCATCCGCGCGGCGGCGAGCTCGATGGCGAGCGGCATGCCGTCGAGCCGGTGGCAGATCGTAGTGACGGCCGCGACGTTGTCGTCGGTCACGACGAAGTCGGGACGCACGCCGCGCGCCCGGTCGACGAACAGCCGCACGGCGGCGTGGGAGACCGCGTCGCCGGGAGAGGAGTCGTCCGGCGGGACGTCGAGAGGTGGGAGCGGGCACAGTGTCTCGCCGGTGATCGAGAGCGGTTCCCTGCTCGTCGCGAGGATGCGTACCTCCGGGCAGGCGGCGAGCACCTCGGCCGCGAACGTGGCGGCCGACTCGACCAGGTGCTCGCAGTTGTCGAGGACGAGCAGGACGTGCGCCGTCGCGAGGTTGCCAAGCAGTCGCTCCATGGCGTCCGTGACCTGCGGGCGCTCGGCGTCCATCTGCTTGAAGAGGTTCTGCTGGCGCATCCCGAGCATGGCGAGGACCGCGCTGGGGAGCTGTGCGGGTTCGTGGACGGGAGCGAGCTCGAGGAGGTGCACGCCGTCGCGCTGTCCGGCCTCGACGCGTGCCGCGGCCTCGGTGGCGAGCCTCGTCTTCCCCGCGCCGCCCGGCCCGACCACCGTCACGAGGCGCGAGGTGTCGAGCGCGGCCACGAGGCGGTCGAGCTCGTGCTCGCGCCCGACGAAGCTGGTGAGCTGGGCCGGCAGCGCGGAGCGGAGCGGCGTCGTGGCACGGGCCCGCGGGCGGATGGCGTCGTCCTGGCGCAGGATCGCGAGATGGGTCTCGCCGAGCTCGGCGGACGGCTCGACGCCGAGCTCGTCGACGAGCGCCCTGCGCGTGCGGGCGTAGACGTCGAGCGCGTCGCTCTGGCGGCCCGCGTCGTAGAGCGTACGCATCAGCTGCACCTGGAGGCGCTCGCGCAACGGATGCGCCCGTGCGCGTGCCTCGAGGCCGGTGAGGTCGACGGCGGTGCCGGTGCGGAACGCGGCGTCGACCGCCGTGTCGTGCAGGTCGAGGCGCAGCTCGGCGGCACGGACGGCCACGCTCGCGGCAAACGGTGCGTCACCCACGTCGGCGAGCGGCTCGCCGCGCCACCGCGCGAGTGCGTCCCCGGCCAGCCGCCCTGCCGCCGTCGCGTCCCCGTCGGCGAGGTGGGTGCGGGCGGCCCTGGCGAGGTGCTCGACCGAGAGCAGGTCGACGTCGTCGATGCCCACCCGCAGGGCGTAGCCGGCGGCGTGGGACTCGAGCGCGCCGGCGGTGTCGTCGCCGACCGCGGCGAGCGCGCGACGGAGCCGGGAGACCAGGGTGTGCAAGGCGTTGGCGCCGGGAGCGTCGTCACCCCACAGGTCCGCGGCGAGCGTGCCGGAGAGGACGACGACCCCGGGGGTGAGGGCGAGGCGGGCGAGCAGCGCGCGGGGACGCGGGCCGCCGAGGGCGTACGCGCGTCCGTCGTCGTCGTGGACCTCGACCGGCCCGAGCAGCGCGACTCGCACGCGTCCATCGTGTCACCCCGGCACGCGGGACTGGCCGGCACGCGAGAGCGCCGGCCGGGACGGTCGCTCGTGACGACGCCCCGGCCGGCGGGTTCGGATCAGCAGTTGACGAACTCGGGCCGCTGGTTCAGCACCTGGCTCTCGATGGACGTGAACTCCCGGTACTCCGGGCTGCTGCGCGCGTTCGGTGCGAACACGGCGACCCGGTGGCAGTTCTGGAACGCGAGCACGATGTTGAAGTGCCGTTCGAGTGCCGCCCGGATGGCGTTGCTCGACATCGCGCGCAGCACCTGACCGCGGGCGGTCTCGTCCGGTGGCTCCTCCTGGTTGTCCACGAACGGGCGGTCGGCAGCCCCGAGCTCGTTCACGAGGCGGTCGACCATGTCGTACGCGTACGGCAGGGACGTGCGCACGCAGTCGACGAAGTCGTGGTCGAGGACGCGTCCGCGGCGCGCGTCGTCGATCAGGTTGGCAGGGACGGTCAGCGACATAGGTTCCTCCGAGTATGCGCGAACAGTGACATGATGATCACACACCGCAATCGTCCAAGATCGTGACAATGATTGTCAATAGCCCTCTTGCGATGTGAACCGAGTGCGATCCCGGTCACGGCCGTCACCAAGATCAGCTCCTAGCATGAGTCGATGAGCTCGCGGGGCAGGCTGCGGCGGATCCGTGTCTCCCTGCTCGCCGCCGCCCTCGCCACGCTGGCCCTGATGTACGCGCCGCAGCCAGTGCTCCCGCAGCTCGCCGACCACTTCCGGTTGACGCCGGCGGAGGCGTCCCTCACCATCTCGGCGACCACGGCCGGGCTCGCCCTCGCCGGCATCCCGCTCGCCGCCGTGGCCCAGGCGGTCGGCAGGCGGCGGCTGATGGTGACGTCGATGGTCGTCGCGACGGCCATCGGGCTGGTCCTGCCGCTGGTGTCTTCGCTGACCGGCCTCGTCGTCCTGCGCGCGGTGCAGGGCATGGCGATCGCGGGGGTCCCCTCGGTGGCGATGGCGTACGTCGCCGACGAGGTCGACCCGGCGGAGGTCGGCCCGAGCATGGGCGTCTACGTCGCGGGCACGTCGGTCGGCGGCCTGGTGGGGCGGCTGGTCGCGGGGATCGTCGGCGACGTCGCGGGCTGGCATGCCGGGCTGTTCGCGGTCGGCGTGTTCGCCGCGCTCGCGACGGCGGTGTTCGTCGTGCTGCTGCCGGCGCCGCGGCGCGAGGTGCGGACCGGCGCCCAGTGGCGTCCGCTCGTCCACGGCATGCGCGACGCGGTCCGCGACCCGGTGCTCTACGGCCCGTACGTCGTCGCGGCGTTCGGCATGGGTTCGTTCGTCGCGGTCTACAACGTCCTGTCGTTCCGGCTCGTCGGGCCGCCGTTCCATCTCGCGCCCGCGCTGGCGACGCTGGTGTTCCTCGCGTACCTCGCCGGCAGCGTCACCTCGGCGACGGCGGGGTGGGTGACCGGCCGCCTCGGGCGCCCGGTCGTCCTGCTCGCCGGACTCGCCGCGGCGGTTGCCGGGATCACGCTGAGCCTGCCGGAGAACCTGGCGCTCGTGATCGCCGGACTCGTGGTCTTCACCGGCGGCTTCTTCGGCGCCCACTCAGTGGCGAGCGGCTGGGTCGGCGTCCGCGCGACGCCACTGGCGCGCGGCCAGGCGTCGGCGGTGTACCTGCTCGCGTACTACGTCGGCAGCAGCATCGGCGGCACGACCGGCAGCCTCGCCTACGGCACCGCCGGCTGGCCCGCCTTCGTCGGCCTCATCTGCTCCTGGCTGGCCGTGGCGATGGCCGCGACGGTGGCAGCCTGGTGGCTGGAGCGTCGAAGCCACCGAGCGCACCCGTGAGGGGCACCCTCACCGTGCCTGGACACGGTGAGGGTGCCGTTCACGTGGTGGTGGCCGCGCGTCGGATCAGTGGCGGACGTCCACGCCGTACGTCTCCGTGTGCAGACCCGGCCAGCCGGCGGCGCGGCGCTCGCGCTCGGTGTCGCCGAGCGGCGGCACGCGGACGAGGGTGCCGTCCGCCGTCCACGGTGACCCGCGGCGCTCGAGCTCCTCGACGAGCTCGGCACGCAGCTCCGCCCCGCGTCGCGGGTCGCGCCGGGCCAGGTCGTCGCACTCGGCGGGGTCGGCGGTCAGGTCGAAGAGCTGCTCGCTCGGGCCCTCGGGGTACCAGAGATACTTCCACCGGTCGCGGACGAGCGCGAGGTGGACCGGCGGCTCGGCCGGAGCGTCCGAGTCCTGGGCACGGTCGTGTGCGATGCCGAGCAGCCGCTCGCGGGGCGCGGCCGTCCCGCGGGCGAGTGCGTCGAGGTCGGTGCCGTCCCAGTCGTCCGGCACGGTGCCGCCGGCGGCGGCGAGGATCGTCGCGGCGACGTCGGTGTGCGTGACGAGCGCGTCGCTGACGCCGCCGGCCCCGACCGTGTCGTCGCCGCGCGCCGGACGGTACAGCAGGGGCACGCGCGCCGAGACGTCGTGGAACATCACCTTGTTACCGCACCGGTGGTCGCCGAGGAACTCGCCGTGGTCGGAGGTGAACAGGATCGTCGTGTCGCGCAGCAGGTCGACGTCCTGCAGCGCCGCGAGCACCCGGCCGAACGCGTAGTCGACGTGTGTCACCAGGCCGTAGTACGCGCGTCGGGCGGCGGCCACGACCTCGGGCGACAGCAGGTCGTAGCCACCGCGCTGCCGCTGCCTGACGAACGCCTCGGGGCAGCCGTCACCGCTGCTCCATGCAGCCGAGGTCGGCGCCGGCATCTCGTCGTGCAGGTACATCGAGGCGTACGGCTCCGGCGGGTCGAGCGGCGGGTGTGGCTTGCTGAACGACGTCCACAGGAAGAACGGGCACGTCGGGTCGCGCCGGTCGCGGATGTAGCGCACCGACTGCTCCGCGATCCACGACGTGAGCGTCATGGCCTCGGGGACCGTCGAGGCGCCGGGATGCAGCTCGTTCTGTCCGAGCCCATGGCGCATCGGCTGCAGCGGCGAGCCGCTCTCCGCCATCGCCCGGTAGTAGTCGGCGGGCAGCAGCACCTCGTCGAACCCGTGCCGCGCGCGTTCCGGCGTGAAGTGCATCTTGCCGACCGCGCACGTCGCGTACCCGAGGTCGCGCAGCCGGGCGGGCAGCGTGCCGGTGCGACCGGCGACGGCAGAGCTCGACCCGTTGGCCGTCATGCCGTGCCGGAACGGGCTCTGCCCGGTGAGCAGCGAGACGCGTGACGGGACGCAGATCGGCGTCTCCGCGTACGCCCGGTCGAACCGCACGCCCTGGTGCCGCAGCAGATCGAGGTGCGGGGTGCGCAGGAACGACGGAGCGTACGGCGCGAGCGTGTCGTACCGCTGCTGGTCGGTGGTGACGAGCAGGATGTTCGGTCGCTGCCCGCTCATCCCTTCTCCGCACCCGCGGTGAGGCCGGACACCAGCATCCGTTCGGCGGCGAAGAACAGCACGACGATCGGCAGCGTGATCGCGATCGACCCGGCCATCAGCACGGTGACGGGTACGCCGACGTCACTGAACTGCGCGAGCCCGAGCGACACCGTCCACCTGTCCCTGTCCTGGACGAGGAACAGCAACGCGAACAGGAACTCGTTCCACGCGATCATGAAGACGTACAGCCCGGTGGCGGCGAGACCCGGCACGGCGATCGGCAGCACGACCCGGCGGATCATGCCGAGCCGGCCGCACCCGTCGATCATCGCGGCCTCCTCGACGCTCACCGGCACGGCCTGGAAGTAGTTGCGCAGCATGTAGAGCGACAGCGGGATCGTCTGCGCGAGGTAGATGATGACCAGGCCGGGCAGCGTGCCCTTGAGGCCGATGTAGCTGAACATGACGAACAGCGGCACCGCGAGCACGATGCCCGGCAGCACGTAGATCGCGAGGAAGAACCCGTTGACGGTGTCCCTGCCGAGGAACCGCAGCCGTACGGCCGCGTAGGCACCCAGCGCGCTGAACGCGACCGACAGCACCGTCGTGCCGAGTGCGACGAAGAGCGAGTTGCCCATGAAACGGCCGAGCCCAAAGCCGTTGGACGCCTCACCGGAGAGTGCGCGCACGTACGAGCCGAAGTCGATCTCCGAGAGCGAGGGGATGAACTGGAGCGGCTCGTTGACGATCGAGCTGAGCGGTCGGATCGACAGCAGGACGGTGTACAGCAGCGGACCGGCGGTGAAGACGATCGCGCCGATGATGACGACCCAGCGCAGCACGCGCAGCACGTTGCGCTCGACCGTGTGCCGAAGGTCGCGTGACGCTGCGGGCGTACTCATCAGGCAGCCTCCCTCGACCGCGACATCCGTACGTACGCGACGAGGAGCCCGGCGAGGAGCACCGTGAGGACCAAGCCGAGTGCTGACGCCGTGCCGACGTTGCTGCGGTTGATCAGCTCGTTGTACACGCGGATCGCGAGCACCTCGGTGCCGCCCGCGCCGCTCGTCAGCAGGTAGGGGTCGTTGAAGTTCTGGAACGTCCAGATGAACCGCAGCACCGCGAGGAGGGCGAGCACCCCGCGCAGCTCGGGCAGGACGACGTGGCGGAACGACTGCAACGGCGACGCGCCGTCGATGAGCGCGGCCTCCTCGAGGTCCTTCGAGACCGTCTGCAGGCGCGCGGTGATGAACAGGAACGCGAGCGGCGCGCACTTCCACGTCTCGAACGCCACGATGCTGAGGAACGCCAGCGGCACCGGCAGGCCGGCGACGTCGTACGAGCCCGTCGTGAGGAAGTTGATCGGCTCGTCCCAACCGAGGAAGCGCATGCCGAAGGCGTTGACCGGGCCGTACTGGGGGTTCAGCACCGCCTGCCACGTGGTGACCGCCGCGACGACGGGCAGGACGTAGGGGACGAGCACCAGGGCGCGGATGGGACCCCTGCCGCGAAAGGGTCGCCGCATGGCGAGCGCGAGGACGAGACCCGCGCCGACCGAGGTGATCGTGCACAGCAGCGCGTAGAGGACCGTCGTGCGCAGCGAGGTCCAGAAGCCGCTCGTGGTCAGCATCCGCTCGAAGTTCTCGAGCGTCGGCTCGAAGTCGAGCACCGACAGGCTCGGGATGTCGATCAGCCGCAGGTCCTGGAACGCGAACCACAGCGTGCCGAGGAACGGCACCACCACGACCAGCGCGACGACGAGAAGTGTGGGCGAGAGGAGCAGGCGGCCGTCCCGGCTCTCCCTACGGGCGAGAGTCAGGGGCCGTCGGCTCACTCCAGGTCCTTCGCCGCGGTCTCGGCCGACTGCTGCATCGTCTTCGCCACGGCGGCGGGATCCTTGCCGGTGAAGAGCTCCTCGGCATCCTGCGCGAGGACGTTCTGCGTCGCGAGTGACGCGGCGAGCTCACCGTAGCCGTGCCCGAAGCCCCAGCGGTCGATGTTGGTCGCACCCTTCTCGATCGACTCGAGGCCGGGCTTCCCGTACAGGTCGACGATCGGTCGCTGCACCTTCGTGTTGCCGATCTTCAGCTCGTTCCACTGCTCGATGTACGCCTCCGGGTCGTCCTTGGTGCCGTTGCGCATCGGGAAGCGACCCTCGGCGGCGGTGGACAGCGACTTCGCGTACCCCTCGGCGAGCAGGTACTCGACGAACTGCTTGGCGCCGTCGGTGTTGGTGTTGCGCATGATGCCGAGGTTGAACGGCAGGCCGTACTGCGTGCCCTGCGGGACGTCGGGGCCGCCGAGCGTGGTGATGATGCCGGTGTTCTTGGCGATGAAGTCCTTTTGCTTCTTGCACTGCTTGCAGGTCGGCGGGAAGTTGTCGTCGAGTCCGCCGATCTCGTCGAGCAGGTGGGTGCTCCAGGAGATCATCGCCGCGCGGCCGGCGAGGTACGCCGCCCTGGTCGACTCGACGTCCTGGGCGCCCTTCACCGACGCTTTGGTGAGGTCCTGATAGGCCCTGAGCGCGTTCACGCAGTTCTTCGACGTGAGGGTCGGCTCGTTGGTGTTCTCCTTGGCGAGCTGGCAGCCGTTGGCCAGGGCGACCCACTCGAGCGTCTGGGTGACGAACGGGTCGCCCGGCTTGGTGCCGAGGACGATGCCGGCCGTGTCACCCTTCTTCAGCTCGTTCGCCGCGTCGACGACCTCGCCGAGCGTCGTGGGGACCGGGATGCCCGCCTTCTCGAAGAGATCCTTGCGGTAGAAGAGCATCTGCCCCCAGCTGTCGCTCGGGACCGCGACGTACGCGTCGTCGACCTTCGCGAACTTCAGGCCCTGCTCGTTGAACGTGTCCTCGCCGAGGGACTCCATGACGTCCGCGGCGGCGTCCTCGTCGAGGAGACCCTGCGACTGCCACGCGACCGTCTGATCGACGCCGTGCAGGACGACGTCGGGCAGGTCGCCGGACGCGGCGCCCGACGCGATGCTCTGGTTCTGGTCCTTGCCGGCGAGGCCGACGACCTTGACCGTGATGCCGGTCTTCTCCTTGAAGTCGGCGGCGATCTCCTTCTGGATCGCCATGCGGGCCGGGGTGTTGTGCGGGGTCCAGAAGGTGATCGACTTGTCCTCCTCGCCGCCGCCTCCACCTCCGCATGCCGTGCCGAGCAGGAGTGCGCCGACGGCAACTCCGGTCAGCGCCTGCCGGGTGACCCGTCCCATCGCCGCCTCCGTGAGGTTCTCTCCGTCATCAAGGTCGGAACGCTACTCCGAGTTCGGGTCGCCGCGTCAAGCGATCACGATCCGTGAAACGTTTCATTCCGATCTTCCCCATCCGCGGCGGGGATGACTATCGTCCGTGCCACCGAACCTCGACGAGGAGGCGGGCGGGCATGAGCACTCCGGTGCAGGGCGACGACGGCGGCACGGTCACGCGGCAGCAGTGGAAGTGGTCGGTGCTCGCCGGCATGGCGTCGTACCTCGACGCCGGGTCGATCGTCGCGCTCGGTGCGGGGCTGGCGCTCTTCCAGGAAAGGTTCGAGCTGACCAGCGGCGGCATCGGCGTGCTCGCCGCCATCGGGCCCAACGCCATCGGCGCGGCGATCGGTTCGGTCATCGGCGGCCGGCTCGGCGACAAGCTCGGCCGCAAGCGGATCTACAAGTGGGACCTGCTCGTGTACGCGGTCGGCATCCTGTGCATCGCCTTCTCCTTCGAGCCGGAGATGCTGTTCGTCGGCACCTTCGTCGTCGGCGTCGCGGTCGGCGCCGACGTCCCGACCTCGCTGGCCCTGGTAGGTGAGCTCTCGCCCGCGGGCGCTCGGGGGAAACTGGTCGGATTCACTCAGGTGGCGTGGAACATGGGTCCTGTGGTCGTCCTGGTGCTCGCGCTCGTCCTCTCGCCCCTGAACCTGCTCGGCATCCGCATCGTGTTCCTGCATCTCGCCGCGGTGGCCGTCATCACCTGGGCGCTCCGTCGTGGCATGTCCGAGTCGCTGCGCTGGCGAAGCGCGAGGGACTCGGCCAGCCAGGCCGGCAGGCGCCTCAAGGCGCTGTTCAGCGGCTCGAACCTCCGCGCCCTGCTGTGGACCGGCGGCATCTACGTGTTCTGGGGGCTCGCCGCGGGTACCGCGGGGATCTTCAACCCGTACATCATCAAGACCCTCGGCGCCACCGGCCAGGCGGGCAGCGTCGCGCTGTCGTGCGCCGGGTTCCTCATCGGCGTGGTGTGCACCGTCCTGATCTTCATGCGGTTCGCCGACCGGAGCTTCGGCACCCGCAAGCTGATGTGGGGTGTCGGCGCGATCATGCAGATCGTCGCGTACGCCCTCTTCCTCGTGCTGCCGTTCACGGTGCTCACCGTGGTGCTGAACATCGTGCTGTTCGCGGTCGGTGCCGCGCTGGCGGGCGAGGCGTTCTACAAGGTGTTCAGCCAGGAGCTGTTCCCGACGATGCTCAGGGGTACCGCGCAGGGCCTCACGTTCGGCGCCGCCCGGCTCGTGCTCGGCATGTGGAGCTTCTTCGTGCCCGTCCTCGCGACCACGGGCATCGATCCGGTGGCGGCGCTGCTGTCGCTGTTCCTCGTTGTCAGCGGGTTCCTCGGGTTCTTCTTCATGCCGGACACGGTGAGCAAGTCCCTCGAGCAGATCGAGAGCGAGCGCTCCGGCGTCGCGAGTCCGAGCGCGGAGACCGTCTGACCGCCGTGACCGACGAGCTGCTTGCCCGCTTCACCAATCCGGCACCGGAGTTCGGCCCGCTGCCCCTGTGGTGGTGGAGCGGCGACACGCTCACCGAGGAGCGGCTGCGCTGGCAGCTGGAGCAGCTCGTCGCGCAGGAGGTCAGGCAGGCCGTCGTGATCTGCCTCGCGCCGACGGGACCGCTCTACGGCTCGATGGCCGACGACCCGCCGTTCATGAGCGACGCGTGGTTCGCGCTCCTGGACGGCGTGTGCGCGTACGCCGAGGAGCTCGGCTTCCGGCTGTGGATGTACGACCAGCTCGGCTTCTCCGGGGCGAACCTGCAGGGCCGGTTGATCGCGGACCGCCGGGACTTCGCCGGGCTCGCGCTCTACCGCACCGGCATCGACGCTCCCGGCGACGCCGTCGTGCGCGCCCCGACCGGACACGTCCCGCTCGCTGCGTACGCCGTCCCCGTGGGGACGTCGGAGCCGGTCGAGGTGCCCGTCGTCGACGGTGCGGCCAGGTGGACGGGCGGACCGGCGCGGGTCACGCTCGTGCACGCCGGTGTCAGTGGCTTCGACTACTTCGGCGCCGAGGCGTGCGCGGCGCTGCTCGACCAGGTGCACGGCGAGCTGGAGCGTCGCGTCGGCCTGTGGTTCGGCCGCAGCATCCACGGCTTCTTCCAGGACGAGCTGCCCGCGATGCCGACGTGGGGCCGCGACTTCGCCGAGACGTTCGCCGACGCATACGGCTACGACCTCGTCCCGTGGCTGTGGGCCCTCTGGGAGGGCACGGACCCGAAGGCCGCGGCCGTCCGTCGCGACTACCACGAGCATCGTGCCCGGCTGGCCAGGCGCGCGTTCTTCGACCCGCACGACGCCTGGTTTGCCGAACGCGGCCTGCTGTGCGGATTCGACCAGCGCTCCCCGGCGCGCGAGGGCGACCCGGTCGGCGGCGTCGAGGTGTACGGCGACTACCTCGGCACGCACGCGGGCTACGGCGCACCGGGCAGCGACCACTGGGGCGACCCGAAGGTGCACAGCTCGCTGGCCCACGCGAACGGCAGCCCGCGTACGTGGATCGAGGCGTTCCACTCGTCCGGCTGGGGCGGCACGCTGGAGGAGACCTACGACTGGCTCGCGCCGTTCCTGCGTCGCGGGGCCACGCTCTACGATCCGCACGCCGTCTACTACGGCACGTCGGGCGGTTGGTGGGAGTGGGCGCCGCCGTCCACCTGCTGGCGGCAGCCGTACTGGCCGTCGTACCACGTGTTCGCCAGGGCGGTGGCGCGGCTGTGCTCGGTGCTGACCGCCGGTACGCACGTGTGCGACACCGTGCTGCTGTCGCCGACGACGACCGCGCAGGCGTACCTCACGCTCGACGGTCCGCTCACACCCGCCACGGCAGCGGCCGAGTCGTACCACGCGCTCAACGGCGTGAGTGCCTGGTACGCCGAGCGGCGCGGTGTGCTCGAACGTGCCGGCGTCGACCACGACGTGCTCGACGACCGTACGGTCGCGTCCGGCGAGGTGGTCGGCGGATCCGGCGAGCCAATCGGGTTGCGGATCGGCGCGGAGACCTACCGGACCGTCGTCCTGCCCGACGTCCACGCCCTGCACGCGGCGACGGCCGGCACCCTGGCGCGGTTCGCGGAGGCCGGCGGGCGGGTGGTGTGCGCCGGCACCACGCCCGAGGTGTTCCTCGGCGGCGATCCGAGCCAGGGGCAGCAGTTCGCGGCGGCCGTCGCGAGCGGACGTGTCGCGGTTGCCGACTCCACGGACGCGGTGGTCGACGCCGTGGTCGCCGGGCCGGTGCGGGTCAGCGCGGACGCGCCGCACCTGCTGCGGTCGTACGCGGACGCCCACGTCGTCGCGCTCACCGCCCACGACGACCGCACCGGGACGGCGGCGCCCGTCGTCTCGCTCGAGCCGGGCGACTGGTCGAGCGCGGGCTTCCCCTGGGACGTGTACTGGGAGCGGTTGCGGACGATCGGGTACCGCTTCGTCCCGCCCGCGGGTCGGTGCGCCCGGGTGCGGGTCGACGGGCTGCGCCGGCCGCGCGCGCAGCGGTGGGATCCCGGCACGGGCCACCGCACCGAGATCCACGTGACCGCAACGGATGACGGCGGTTGGACGTTCGAGGTCGCGTTCGACGACGGCGCGGTCGCGCTCGTCGTGCTCGCCGAGGAGCTGCCCGCCCCCACGCGAGTGCCGCTCGGCGCCGAGATCGGCGCCGTCGAGGTCCCCGGGCCGTGGCGCGCGCTGGCGACCTCGACGCTCGACAACAGGTGGGGTGACCTCGGCGCGGTTGCGCGCGACGGCGTGCTCCCGATCGAGGTGTGGCGCATGGAGCACGCGGTCGGTGCCGCCGACGCCGTACCGGTCGAGGAGGATTGGCAGCCCGTCGTCGCGGGCGACGGACCGTTCGCCGAGGTCCGCGGTCCCTGGCACGGGACCGAGGAGCCCGCCGCTACCTGGCAGCCGGCCGTCTGGTCACTGTCGCGGGGCATCCGCGACGACCCGGTGCACGAGGAGACGCTCGGCCCCAAGGGCCGGGTCCCCGAGGAGTTCCTCGACTGGCGCGACGTCCCGGCGGGCGCGCGGGTCGCCGTCCGCACGCACCTGCCGCTGCCCGACCGCACCGGCCTGTCTCTCGCAGTCGGCGCGAACGCCGCGCGCGAGGTGTCGCTCGACGGGGTGCCGCTCGCGATCGACGGCGACGGCTACCAGTCGTTCAGTCCGCTGCCCGCCGAGGCGGCCGGCACGACCGCCGCGCTGGAGATCGTGCTGCGCGCCGAGGAGTCAGGGCCCGTCCGCGCGTCGTTCGCCGTCGTCGCCGACCCCGCTGCGTACCGGCGGCCAGAGTGGCTCGTCGCCGGTGACGCGGGACCCGTGGGCCGGGTCGCCGAGCTGACGTACGTGCTGACGCTCGACGCGGTCCCCGCCCACCCGCGCGTGCAGTTGGCGAGTGACGGCCCGTGCGCGCTGCTCGTCAATGGCGTCGAGGTCGGGCGGCAGGGCGACTTCAGCCCGTATCCCGGCTTCCGCGAGGTGCGCGTCCAGCCGTACGACCTCGGCGAGGTGCTGCGGGTGGGCGACAACGTCCTGACGGTGCGGGTCACCACGGTCGCCGCCGACCCCACCGCCGCCCTCGTCGACTCGCTGCCGCGGGAGCGCGGCGGGCTCGGGCTGGTGAGCGGACCGGGCTGGCGGGCGACGACGGACGGTGCGGACGTACCGCTGCGGCTGCGGCGACGGCATCCGCACGACCCGCGGTTCGTCTGCGCCTGGCCACGACCGCATCCGCTGCCCGGCGCAGCGTGGCTGGAGCCTGCGGCCGCGCCCGGCGACGTCGTCGTGCCCGTCGTTCCCGGCGTCGACGTCGCGGAGCGGTTCGAGTGGCTTCGGCTGGCCGCGCCGGCGGGCACGACGGCGCTGCGCGTGCCGACCGCGCTCGAGGTGACGGCGACGGTGGGCGGGCGGTCGTACGAGGTGGTCGGCGGGCAGGTCACGCCGGCCGGACCGCTGGCGCCCGGAACGCCGGTGCTGCTGCGACTGCGCGCGACCGACGGGCGCAGCGGCGGTGCGCTGCTCGACGGCGCCGTCGAGGTCACCGTCGCGGAGACCGAGGTGCCGCTGGCGAGCTGGGCCGACCTGGGCCTGCGTGCACTCGGCGGCGAGGTGCGGTACCGCACCACCGTGCGGCTGCCCGCACCGGACGGGCGGCGGACACTGCTCGACCTGGGTGAGGTACGCGGCTGCGCCGACGTCTCCGTCAACGGCACGCTCTGCGGCCGGCTCGTCTGGGGGCCCTGGACGGCCGACGTGACCGACGCGCTGCGCGACGGCGACAACGAGATCGAGGTCGTCGTCCGCGGCACCCTCGCCGGCTACCTCGACGACGCGTCGCCGACCCGCGCGATCGTCGCCGGCCAGGTACGTACCGGCCTGTTCGGCCCCGTCCGCCTGCTGCGCTACGAGTCCTAGCCGGAGTGCAGGCGGGCGTGCAGGGCACGTACCTCGTCGGTGAGCTCCGGCGCGGGACCGTCGACGACGGCGCCTGGGACCACGTCGCGGATCGCGAGCGCACGCACCGGCGGCGGCGGGACGCCGAGCTCGGCGAGCCATGACGCGAGCTGCTCGGACGAGGCGGCGTAGACGATCCGGCCGAGCCCGACCCAGCCGTGCGCCGCGGAGCACATCGGGCAGTGCTCGCCCGAGGTGTACACGGTCGCGGCCGCGCGTTCGTCCGGCGTGAGGTGCTCCGCTGCCCAGCGGGCGAGGGCGAACTCCGGATGCCGGGTATGGTCGCCGCCTGCGACCCGGTTGTGATCCTCGGCGAGGACGGCGCCGTCGGCACCCACGAGCACCGAGCCGAACGGCTCGTCGCCCGCCTCCAAAGCCTCGGTGGCGAGATCCACGCAGCGGCGCAGGTACCGCATGTCGGTGTTGTCAATCATGAGCCGCGGCGCGGGCGAAGTCGAGGCTCTCCCTGACCAGGCCGATGACGACCGCGAGCTCGGCGTCGTCGCGGGGCCCGTAGACCATGATCTCGGTGTCGTGGTCGGCGTACCCGTGCGGCTCGCCCCAGCCCTGCTCGCACACCTGCGCCGCGCGCCCGCGTGGCAGGCACAGGTGGAGGCTGGTGTCGGTGACCCCGTGCAGGTGGACCGGCTCGAGCGGTGGGTCGACCGCGAGCGAGGTCTCGGTCGCCACGACATCGGTCAGGTCGTCGAACAGCAGCGCGCGGGAGGAGACGGGCGAGACCTGGCTGCGCCCCTCGACCACGTGCGGGAGCGCGAGCGACGCGGCGACGAGGCGACCCCACAGCTCCGGTGGCGCCTGCTGGTCGAGTTGGCGGTGCGGTCCCTCGGTCGACGTCGTCGGCCGCGGCCCTGGGCGGTTGCCGGGTGACATGGCGGTCAGCGTAGTCGCGGGCCGACAGGGCCGGTCGCGTCACCACCGGCCCTGTCGGTTCCCCGATACGTCACGCCGAGGGTTGCGCCGCTCACCCCTGAGGAGCGGCGCGTCCCTCGAACCTCGGCGGACGACCGTGTCCAGGGCCCCGGTGGGGTCCTGGGAGACCGCCGACTCGTTCGACGGACTTCGGCTGGGGCGGTGGTGACGTGCCATCGCGGACCCTCCGGGCTCTCCGCCGACGAGGTCGGCGTCACCGGGGTCCTGGGCAACTCCTTTGAGGATACGCCTAGGTTCTGGTTTTGGGTCATTGGCTCGTCTCTGGGCCGCTGTCCTTGTCTCGTGGGACGCTGCCTCACCCCTCTTTTGAGTGTTGGGGTCGGGCGGTGGGTGTCAAGAACCCGCGTCTGGCCTTGGGTGGGTGCGGTGGTCTGGCGGGATCTTGACACCCACCGCCCGACCCAAGTACGCGGCGTCTACGGGGTGAGGCAGCTCTGTGGCTGCCTCGCTTCCCGGTCTGTCTGCGGTGACCGTTGATTCACGGAAACCGTTGCTGCGTAAGGGAATCCGGCCTATCAACCGTCTCTCAGTTGTGGTAGACTCGAACACATGTTCGACGTCGAGGAGCCGGACCGGATCGAGGCACTCCCCGCCTCCGGCACCACCCACGCCGCCCTCGACACCGTCGACCTCGCGTCTGCGCCGGTCGA
>WHST01000035.1 GCA_009379955.1 Streptosporangiales bacterium
AGCCCGCCGAGCATCTCCGCAGCGAACGCCACCAGCCGCGGCCTGACCTGGTCCATCTCCTCCGGGGTCACGGATCAGAACACGACCACATCACGAGCCGGATCAGCGGTAGCGACACACGTAACAAAGTACTACTAGTGGCAGCGTCCTAATGGCGGCGTCGAGCGCCTTCGAACCCGGGGCGTCGCGATGGCTCGCCAACGTCGACAAGGTCCGTCAGGTCGTCCGGCAGGAGCTCGTCGCCAGGCAGCTGGCGTACCACCTCGGTGACGGGTCCGCCCGAGTGCTCGACGTCGGCTGCGGGCAGGGCACCCAGGCGATCCGCCTCGCCCGCGCGGGGCACCGGGTCACCGGGCTCGACACCAGTGACCGCATGCTCGACGCGTGCCGCACGGCGTTGGCCGAGGAGGAGGACGACGACACCCGCGCGCGGGTCGAGCTCGTCCAGGGCGACGGCGGCACCGCGCTCGACCTCTTCGGGCCGGCGTCGTTCGACGCGGTCCTGTGCCACGGCGTCCTGATGTACCTCCCCGACCCCACTCCCCTGCTGCGGAGCCTCGTGACCACCCTCGCCCCCGGTGGGGCGCTCTCGGTGCTCGCGAGGAACGGGGACGCGCTCGCGCTCCGCCCGGCGCTGCTGGGCAACTGGGAGCAGGCGCGCGACGCGTTCACGTCGCCGGCGATGTACGTCAACCGGCTCGGCATCGAGGCCAGGGCGGACCGGCTGGAGGACCTCGTCGCCATGGTGCGCTCGCTCGATCTCGAGGTCGAGGCCTGGTACGGCGTGCGCGCCCTCAGCGACGCCCTGGCCGACACCGCGGCGCCGCCGTCGAACATCGCCCTGGTCCTCGAGTGCGAGGAACAGGCGGGCCGCACCGACCCGTACCGCGGGATCGCCGCACTCCTCCACCTCATCGGACGCGTCCCGGAGCGCTCGTGACCGGTGACGCCGCCGGCCTGCGCGCGGCGCTCGTCAGGGAGCTGCCCGCGGCGGTCCGCACCGACACGACCACGCGGGGTGCGTACGCCGGTGACGCGTCGCTGTACCGCCACGTGCCCGCGGCCGTGCTGCTCCCGCGCAGCACCGACGACGTCGTCCACGCGCTCGCCCTCGCTCGCGAGCACGGCGTGCCCGTCACCTCTCGCGGCGGCGGCACGTCCATCGCCGGCAACTCCGTCGGTCCCGGGCTCGTCGTCGACTTCTCCCGGCACCTGGACCGCGTCGTCCGGGTCGACCCCGACACCGCGACCGCCGTCGCCGAGCCGGGCGCGATCTGCGACGCGGTGAGCGCGGCGGGCGCGCCGTACGGCCTCGTCTTCCCGCCTGACCCGTCCACCCACGCCCGCTGCACGATCGGCGGGATGGTCGGCAACAACTCCTGCGGCGCCCACTCCGCGGCGTGGGGCACGACCGCCGACCACGTGCGGGAGCTCGAGGTGCTGCTGCCCGACGGTCGCATCGTCACCCTGCGACGCGGTGGCACGGGCGACGCTGCACTCGACGAGGCACTGCGCGGGCTGCGCGACGCCCACCTGGAGACGTTGCGCACCGAGCTCGGCAGGTTCCGCCGACAGGTGTCCGGGTACGCGCTGCACCGACTGCTCCCGGAGAACGACTTCGACACGGCGAGGGCGTTCGTCGGCAGCGAGGGCACGTGCGGTGTCGTGCTGTCGGCGACCGTCGGCCTGGTGCCGACGCCTGCCGTGACGGCCCTGCTGGTGCTCGGCTTCCCCGACGTCATCGCGGCGGCGGAGGTGGCGCCCGACCTGCCGGCCCTCGGCGCGTTGACCGCTGAGGGCCTCGACGCCGAGCTCGTCGAGACGGTGCGCAGGAGCCCGGGACGAGGCAGGGTCGGCGACGGCCTGCCGGAGGGTCGCGGCTGGCTGATGTGCGAGGTCGGCGGCGCCACGCCGGCCGAGGCCAGGGCGACCGCGCAGCGGATCGCGTCCACGGTCCCCGGGGCCACCCACCTGATCACCGACGACCCCGCGACCACCAGGGCGCTGTGGCGGGTGCGCGAGGACGGTTCCGGGCTGGCGACCAGGGCGGCGAGCGGCACCGAGGCGTGGCCGGGCTGGGAGGACGCCGCCGTCCCGCCGCACAACCTTGCGGCGTACCTCACGGACTTCCGCGACCTCATGCACAAGCACGGCCGCACCGGGGTCCTCTACGGGCACTTCGGCGAGGGCTGCGCCCACGTACGGGTCGACTGGCCGTTGCACGAGCCCGGCGGCATCGCGGGCTACCGGAGCTTCGTCGAGGACGCCGCCGATCTCGTCGCCTCGCACGGCGGCAGCGTGTCGGGCGAGCACGGCGACGGGCGGGCGCGCTCGGAGCTGCTGTCCCGGATGTACTCGCGCGACGCAATGGCGGCGTTCGGCGCGTTCAAGCACGCGTTCGACCCGACCGGCATGCTCAACCCGGGCATCGTCGTCGACCCCGCACCGCTCGACGCCGACCTGCGGTTCGGACCGCCGAAGCGACCGGCGGCGTTCGTCCCCGTGCAGGCGCTGCACGCCGACGGCGGGTCGTTCACCGGCGCCGTGCGCCGCTGCGTCGGCGTGGGCAAGTGCCGGGTGCCGTCGGGCACCGCGATGTGCCCGTCGTACCAGGCCACGAGGGACGAGGTGCACTCCACGCGCGGCCGCGCCCGGTTGCTGGCGGAGATGCTCGAGGGCGACGTCATCCGCGACGGCTGGCGGTCGACCGAGGTGCGCGACGCGCTCGACCTGTGCCTGAGCTGCAAGGCGTGCAAGAGCGACTGCCCCGTCGACGTCGACATGGCCACGTACAAGGCCGAGTTCCTCTACCACCACCACGCCGGCCGGCTCCGTCCGCGCACCCATTACTCCCTGGGCTGGCTCCCGGTCTGGCTGCGGCTCGCCCAGGGCGCCCCCGGCGTGAGCGGCCTCGTCGGCCGCACGCCCGCACTCGCGACGCTCGCCCGCGCGGTCGCGGGCATCGACCAGCAGCGCGACATCCCGCGGCTGCCGGCGACGACCCTGCGCCGTGCCTTCCGCCGCCGCGGCTCACGGGGCAGCGGACGTGCGGGCACGATCGTGCTCTGGCCGGACAGCTTCACCAACCTGCTCGAGCCCCGCGTCGGCGCCGCCGCGGTCGAGGTGCTCGAGGCACTCGGCTACCGCGTCGTCCTGCCCCGCGGCCCGGTGTGCTGCGGCCTCACCTGGTACTCGACCGGCCAGCTCGACATCGCGCGCAGGATCGTCCGCCGGTCACTCGCCACGCTCACCCCGTATCTCGACGCCGGCTACCCGATCCTCGGGCTCGAACCGTCCTGCACGTCGACGCTGCGCGACGACGCCAGGGAGCTCCTCCCCGGCGACCCCCTGGCCGACCGTGTCGCCGCCTCGTTGACGACGCTCCCCGAACTGCTCGCCGACCGCGACGACCTTCCGTTCGCCGACCTCGACGTCGACGCCGTCGTCCAGGTGCACTGCCACCAGACCTCGACCCGCGGCGCGGCCGGCGACCTCTCGCTGCTCCGCAGCGTCGGCGTCCGTCCCGACCAGGCCGGCCCCGGCTGCTGCGGCCTCGCCGGCGACTTCGGCTTCGCCGACGGGCACTACGAGGTCTCGCAGGCCTGCGCCGAGCAGTCCCTGTACCCGAAGGTCCGCTCCGCCTCCACCGACACTCTCGTCGTCGCCGATGGCCTCTCGTGCCGCACCCAACTCGCCCAGGGCACCGGTCGCACCGCGCTGCACACGGCCGAGGTCCTCCGCCGCGCGCTGCACCGAGGCTGAACGTACGCCGCGACGATCACGAGCAACCCGAGGAGCACCGCCCACCCGGTGAAGGCCAGGACGCCGAGCACTGCGACGAACGCCACGGCCGCCGCGACCCGTACCGGCCCCCGGAGGATCCGTGCGGCAGCCGCGGTGCACCCGAGATAGACGACGAGGAACAACGTCGTCGGAAGAGCCACCAGCTGAGCGGTGGTGACGATGCCGGTCGCCACGCCGCCGAGCAGCAGCATCCCCGCTGCCGCCACACCGAGCTGCAGCCTGCGCGAGTCGACCGGGCCGGTGCGCTCCGGTCGCCTGGCCCGTAGCTCGGCGACGAGCGCGGCCGCCCCGGAGAGGTACGCGTTGGTGGCGGCGAGCGTCAGCACGACCGCCGCGACCGTGGCCACGTAGGGCCCGGCCGCACCGACGGCGACGCGCAGCAGGTCGGCGAGCGGCACGGCACTGCCTGCGTCCGGCCCGAGCACGCCGACGGTCGCCGCGGCAAGCGCGAGGTAGACGGTCAGGGTCACGGCGAAGGCCACGCCGATGATCCACGGCAGCTGCCGGCGCGGGTCCCGCAGGCGCGAGGTCAGAGGCGCGACGGCCTCCCACCCGACGAACGACAGCATCAATGCCGCGCTCGCGCTGCCCACCGACGTCCACCCGTGCGGTGCGAAAGGGAGCCAGTTCGCCGCCCGCGCCGACGACGCCGAGCCGGCGACGGCCACGACGACGAGCCCGACCAGCAGGGCGACGAGCACGACCTGGACGGCTGTGCCGGTGCGTGCCCCGCCGAGCGTGAGCACGACGACGACGGCGAGCAGGGCCGCCGCCGCGAGCACGCTCGTCGTCCTGCCGCCCCCGACGAGGGCGGCGACGTACGTACCGCCGATCAGGCAGACGACCGGGGCGCCGAGCACGACCCCGAGGAGGAAGGCCCAGCCGACCGCACGCCCCGCGCGCTCCCCGAGGCCGGCGGTCGCGTAGCCCGCGACCCCGTCGCGACCGTGGAGCCGCGTGCCGAGGCAGGCGAAGACCCAGGCGAGCAGGCCGGAGACCACGAGCATGCCGAGCCACGCGAGGATCGACGCCGGTCCCGCCAGGTCGGCGGCGAGGCCGGGCAGCAGCAACAGGCTCGGGCCGAGCAGGGCGCCGATGTACAGCGCCGCGCCGCGGCTGTTGGACAGGGCCGGAGGAGGAGTCGCGTTCATGCCTCGAGCGTGCCCGGGATCGGCCGGCACGCGCTGGCAAATGTGGCCCACCAGAGGCCGATCCGCGCAACATCGTGCGGCCGTCTCTCCCGTTACCATGGCTGACATGCCGGAGAAGATCCGAGACAAGACAGATCGCGCCATCCTGAGCCACCTTCAGCAGGACGGCCGCGTCGCCAACGTCGACCTCGCCGAGGCGGTGTCGCTCTCCCCGTCGTCCTGCCTGCGGCGTACCAAGGCGCTCGAAGCCGACGGGCTCATCGCCGGCTACCGCGCCGAGCTCGACCGCGGGCGACTCGGCCTGGGACTCACCGTCTTCATCTCGCTGCGGGTCGAGCAGCACTCCAGGGAGACCTCGCAACACATCGAGACGGCGCTGGCCGAGATCCCGGCCGTCGTGTCGTGCCACGTCGTCTCCGGGGAGGCCGACTTCCTCGTGGAGGCGGTCGTGCCGAGCCTCGTGGAGTACGAGCGGCTGCTGCTCGACCAGATCCTGGCCATCGAGTCCGTGCGGGACGCGCGTAGCACGTTCGCCATCCGTACCGTGCTCGACCGCGGACCGCTGCCCCTCGACCAGCTCACCGGCGACGCGCGCTGACCTGACAGGCCATCCACAGATCCCTCTCGACCCACCGTCGACGTCGGCGACATGCCCTAGAGTCGCACACATGTTCGAGCCGAGGGTCGATGCTGATCCGGCCGGCGCCGTGGAGGCGTCGGCCCGGATGCTCGCGGGCGTGCCGGCGCGGCGGTCGGTGCCGCCGGCCGAGCTGGTCACGCGCGCGCCGTCGCCCTCTGTAGTGAGCGCGCTGGTCGAGGCCTGCGGGGGCGACCTCGACCACGACGGTCTGCTCGATGCGGTCGCCGTGGCGCAGCGGTGCGTCGGCTGGTTGCTGGGGTTGCAGCACGACCTGGTGGCCCGGCTCCTCGAGTCGCCGTTGCCCGGCACTCCGGGAGACTCGCCCGAGTACACGCAGGAGGAGTTGCAGTGCGAGCTGCTGACCACGCCGCACCAGGCCGGCACCCTGGTGACGGTCGCCGGTGACCTCGCGACCCGGCTGACGGGCACCCGCGAGCTGCTCGCCGCCGGTCGGCTGAGCATCGAGCGGGTGCGGTTCCTGTCCCGGCACACCGTGCACCTCGACGACTCCCAGTGCGCAGCGGTCGAGGTGCTGATCCTGCCCGACGCACCGGAGCAGACCGAGCCGGAGTTCCGCCGCGCGGTGCGCAAGGCGGTGCTCGAAGTCGATCCCGCCGACGCCGAGCGGCGACACGCCCGCGCGGTCGACGCCCGCACCGTGACGAGGATCCCCCTGCCCGACGGCATGGTCGGGCTGTGGCTCGAGCTGCCGGCCGAGTCGGCGCAGCTGGTGTGGTCGGCGGCCGAGAAATGGTCCAGACCGGACGGCCTCTACGACCGCCGTACCGCCGACCAGCGCCGCGCCGACGCGCTCGTCGCGATCTGCACGGCCGCGCTGTCCGGTCACCTGCGCATCCGGACCGGCCTGCCGGTCGCAGACGTGCAGGTCACCGTCTCCCTCGACACCCTCCTCGGCGATATGGAGGCCCCGGGCGACCTCGCCGGCTACGGCCCCGTGACCCCGTCGGTCGCCCGGGCCATCGCGGAGCGGGCCGGCGCCCGCTTCACCCGCCTCGTCGTCCATCCCGACACCGGCGCGATGCTCTGCGTCGACCCGGTGACCTACGGCTCGCGCGACGAGCTCGTCACCCATGCCCACGATCCACCGCCGCCGATCGAGCACTCGCGCGCATGCGCGGGTGCCCGGTCCGTCGATGGCCGGCATCCCGATCCCTACCGGCCCACGGTGCGCCAGCAGCGGGCGGTCCGGGCGCGCGACCCCGTCTGCACGTTCCCCGGATGCTCCCGCCCCGCAGCGCGCTGCGAGATCGACCACGTCACGCCGTACGGTGACGGCGGTCCGACATGCCTGTGCAACCTGCGTCCCGGTTGCAAACGACACCATCAGGCCAAGACGGCAAAGGTCTGGCGACTGGAGCACGATCTCGACGGGTCCTGCACGTGGATCGGCCCGACCGGCCGCGGTTACCGTTCCGCGCCGTACGACCACCGCCCCGGCTGACGCGGCCGCGGGGCGCGGTTGCCTCGATCAGCTGGTCGTCGGCAGACTCGTCCGGTGACCGAGCCGAGGACGTTCGAGGACCTGTTGGCCGAGGGCGACGCCGTCCCCGTCGAGGGGTGGGACTTCTCCTGGTTCGAGGGACGGGCGAGCGAGGATCGGCCGTCGTGGGGGTACGCCCGACTGCTCGGCGAACGGATGGCCGAGGCGTCCGCCGGTCTGGACGTCCAGACCGGCGGTGGCGAAGTGCTCGCCGGCATCTCGACGGCACCGCCGGTCCTGCGGGCGACCGAGGCGTGGCCGCCCAACCTGGAGGTGGCCAGGCACAACCTGGCACCGCTCGGTGGGGAGGTAGTCGCCGCGCCGGAGAACGGCGAGCTGCCGTTCGACGACGAGACGTTCGACCTCGTCGTGAGCCGGCATCCCGTCGTCGCGGTCTGGCCGGAGATCGCGCGCGTCCTCGCCCCCGGCGGAACGTATCTCTCGCAACAGGTCGGACAGGGGTCGGTGCACGAGCTCACCGACTTCATGATGGGGCCGCAGCCGATCGGTGACGAACGCAGCCCGCGGCGCGCGGCCGCGGACGCCGAGGCGGCCGGGTTGGTGGTGGCGGACCTCAGGGACGAGACGCTGCGGATGGAGTTCCACGACATCGCCGCAGTCGTGGTCTTCCTGCGGAAGGTCATCTGGATCGTCCCCGACTTCACGGTCGACGGGTACCGCGACCGGCTCGCGGAGCTGCACGAGACCATCGGGCGTGACGGGCCGTTCGTCGCGCACTCCCGCCGCTTCCTTATCGAGGCGCGCAAGCCCGCCGCACGACGTTAGGGTCGTAGGCGGGCGACGATGGGCGCAGTCCAGACGGGCGACGTGGAGGGAGCCGCATGCAACCGTGGTCGGGGCAGTGGGCCGGCGAGATGCACGAGCACGTCCTCGACAGCACGTTGCTGCGCGACAACCCGCTGGGTGACCCGCACGAACGCCCATTGTGGGTCTACACGCCGCCCGGATACACCGAGGAGACCGACCGCAGGTACCCGACCGTGTACGTCATCCAGGGCTACACCGGGCATCTTGGCATGTGGCGCAACCGTTCCGCGTTCCGCCGCCCTTTCCCCGAGCTCGCCGACGAGGTCTTCGCCGACGGCGTCGCGCCGCCGGGAATCGTCGTCTATGTCGACGCGTGGACCGCGTACGGCGGCAGCCAGTTCGTCGACTCCCCTGGCACCGGGCGCTACCACAGCTACCTGTGCGACGAGGTCGTGCCGTACGTCGACGCGCGGTACCGCACGCTCCCGGCACCCGAGCATCGCGGCGTCCTGGGCAAGTCGTCCGGCGGGTTCGGCGCGATGATCACGCCGATGCTGCGACCCGACCTGTTCGGCGGTCTCGCGACCCACGCCGGCGACGCGCTGTACGAGTACCTCTACCTACCGGAGTTCAGCAAGTGCGTGCGCCTGCTGCGTGACCACGACGGCGACATCCAGCGCTGGTGGGACGACTTCCGCGGACGCACGGCCTTCACGAAGCAGGGCGACGACACGCTCCTCATGACCCTCGGCTGCACCGCCGCGTTCTCCGCTGCCGACGACGGCACGCCGCTGCTGCCGTTCGACACCCGCACCGGCGTGCTCGATCCCGACCTGTGGCAGCGCTGGCTCGACTGGGACCCGGTCCGCATGGTGCCGAGGCACGCCGACGCGCTCCGGTCGATGCGCGGGATCTGGATCGATGGCGGCACCCGCGACGAGTGGAACCTCGACATCGGCGCCGAAGCGTTCCGGCAGGCGCTGCTCGACAACGGTGTCGACGAGGGTCGCATCGCCTTCGAGCTGTACGACGCGGGGCACGGCGGGATCGAGTACCGCTATCCGCTGTCCCTCGGCTTCCTCACCACCGCACTCTCCCCGGAAGGCTCCCGATGAACGTCACCCGCACCAAGATCGCCGTCGCCCAGTTCGCCGCGGGACCCGACAAGGCGGAGAACCTCGCGACGATCAGGCGGCTCCTCGTCGACGAGCTCCGGTCGCTGGAGAGCGTGAGCGAGGAGTCACCGGTCGACCTCGTCGTGCTGCCCGAGGCGGCCATGCGGGAGTTCGGTCCGCCGGGCGACCCGCTGGCGCCGCACGCCGAGCCTCTCGACGGTCCCTTCGTCGCCGAGCTCGGCAAGCTCGCTCGCGGCGCCGACACCAACCTCGTCGCCGGCATCTTCGAGCGCGGCGACGACGAGCGCGTCTTCAACACCCTCGTCGTCCTCGGCCGCGACGGGGAGCTCACGGCCACCTACCGCAAGGTCCACCTGTACGACGCGTTCGCGTACCAGGAGTCCGACCGGCTCATCCCGGGCATCGCCGAGCCGCCGGTGCTCGACGACCTGATCCCCGGTCTCAATCTCGGCCTGATGACCTGCTACGACCTGCGCTTCCCCGAGCTGTCCCGCTCGCTGGTCGACCGGGGCGCCGACGTGCTGCTCGTCCCGGCGGCGTGGGTCCGCGGCCCGCTGAAGGAGATGCACTGGAGCACCCTCGTCCGCGCGCGTGCCATCGAGAACACGTCGTACGTCGTGGCGTCCGGGCAGTGCGGATCGGTGTGTGCAGGCAACAGCATGGTGGTCGACCCCCAGGGGATCACCGTCGGTTCGCTCGGCGAGCAGGAGGGCGTCTTCACCGCCGAGATCGACCACGCACGGATCCGCGACGTGCGCACGACGAACCCGTCGCTGGCCAACCGCCGCTATCCGCAACCGCGGCTGGCCGGCTGACCGATCGACCACCGATCGAGGCATGCCCTACCCCTCTTGAGTTGACCTTGCCCGCGGCGTAGCGTCGCGCACACAGGGGCCCGAGACGGCCGAGCCAACGGGATGCGCCCGCGGCCGGCATCGTCCACTCACGCCGCATGTGCGCACGCCCGCCTGCGCCTCGGCCGCCGACGACGCCCTGCCCGTACACCGGGATCCGGGGAAGGCCGCACGTTCCGTCGGAGAGAGGCGATCATGGCGAGCACCAACAAGGCCGTCGAGTACAGGGGTCCTGGCAAGGTCGAGGTCAGCGCAATCGACTACCCGAGCCTGACCTTGCGTGACGGCCCCGGCGTCAACCCCGCCAACATCGGGCGCGAGTGCCCGCACGGGGCGATCCTCAAGGTCGTCTCGACGAATATCTGCGGCTCCGACCAGCACATGGTGCGCGGGCGCACGACCGCTCCGGAGGGGCTCGTGCTCGGCCACGAGATCACCGGCGAGGTGGTCGAGGCGGGCCGCGACGTCGAGTTCGTCAAGAACGGTGACCTGTGCTCGGTGCCGTTCAACATCGCCTGCGGACGCTGCCGCAACTGCAAGGAGGGGCACACCGGCGTGTGCCTCAACGTGAACCCGGAGCGTCCGGGATCGGCGTACGGCTACGTCGACATGGGCGGCTGGGTCGGCGGTCAGGCCGAGTACGTGATGGTGCCGTACGCGGACTGGAACCTGTTGCCGTTCCCCGACAAGGACCAGGCGATGGAGAAGATCCTCGACCTGACGATGCTGTCGGACATCTTCCCCACCGGCTACCACGGCTGCCACACCGCAGGCGTCACGACGGGCTCGACCGTGTACGTGGCGGGCGCCGGGCCGGTCGGCCTCGCCGCCGCGCACTCCGCGCAGCTGCTCGGGGCCGCGGTCGTCGTCGTCGGTGACATGAACGCCGAACGCCTCGCCCAGGCGCGCAGCTTCGGCTGCGAGACGGTCGACCTGACCCGGGACGCGTCGCTGCCCGACCAGCTCGAGCAGGTCCTCGGCATCCCGGTGGTCGACGCCGCCGTCGACGCCGTCGGCTTCGAGGCGCGTGGACACGGCAGCGACGCCGACCACGAGGCGCCGGCCACCGTCCTCAACTCGATCATGGAGGTCACGAAGGCGGCCGGGCGGCTCGGCATCCCCGGCCTCTACGTCACCGGCGACCCTGGCGCCGTCGACGAGGACGCGAAGGTCGGCAGCCTGTCGATCAGGATCGGCCTGGGCTGGGCGAAGTCGCACTCGTTCACGACCGGACAGTGCCCCGTCATGCGGTACCACCGCGGGCTGATGATGGCGATCCTGCACGACAGGGCGCAGATCGCGAAGGCCGTCAACGCCACGGTGCTGCCGCTCGACCAGGCCGAGCAGGGCTACGCCGACTTCGACCAGGGAGCGGCGAGGAAGTTCGTGCTCGACCCGCACGGACTGCTCGGGGGCAAGGCGGCCTGATCTCGCGGACGCCGCCGTGCCGCGCGCTCGATAGGGTCGAGGCATGGAATATCGACACCTCGGGCGCAGCGGGCTGCGCATCAGCGAGATCGCGTACGGCAACTGGATCACCCACGGCTCACAGGTCGAGGAGGACGCGGCCGTCGCGTGCGTCAACGCGGCACTCGACGTCGGCATCACGACGTTCGACACCGCCGACGTCTACGCGAACACGCGCGCGGAGGCCGTCCTCGGCCGCGCCCTCAAGGGGCAGCGCCGCGAGAGCCTGGAGATCTTCACCAAGGTGTACTTCCCGACCGGCGAGGGTCAGAACGACCTCGGCCTGTCGCGCAAGCACATCATGGAGTCGATCAACGGTTCGCTGACGCGCCTCGGCACCGACTACGTCGATCTCTACCAGGCACACCGCTACGACACGCACACGCCGCTCGAGGAGACGATGGAGGCGTTCGCCGACGTCGTGCACCAGGGCAAGGCGCACTACATCGGCGTCTCCGAGTGGCGCGCCGACCAGCTGCGCGCCGCCGCCGAGCTGGCGCGGGAGCTGCGCATCCAGCTCGTCTCCAACCAGCCGCAGTACTCCATGCTGTGGCGGGTCATCGAGCCCGAGGTCATCCCCACGAGCAAGGAGCTCGGCATCGGGCAGATCGTGTTCTCGCCACTCGCGCAGGGCGTGCTCACCGGCAAGTACAAGCCGGGCAAGGACTACCCCGAGGGATCGAGGGCGAGCGACGACGAGGCCTCGTACTTCATGCAGCGACTGCTGACCGACGACATCCTCGAACGGGTGCAGACGCTGCAGCCGCTGGCCGACGAGGCCGGCCTGTCGATGGCGCAGCTGGCGCTGGCCTGGGTGCTGCAGAACGACGCCATCTCGGCCGCGATCATCGGCGCCACGCGTCCGGAGCAGGTGCACGACAACGTCGTGGCCTCGGGTGTGAAGCTCGACGCCGACCTGCTGGCGAAGATCGACGACGTGATCAGCCCGCTCGTCGAGAACGACCCGGCGAAGACACAGAGCCCCGACCGCATCCGGTTGCGCGAGAGGCGCTGAGGACGCACGACCACGGACGAGGGCGGTCGGGAGTCAGGCCTCGAGACTCATCGGGCCGTAGACCTCACGGCCGTCCTCGACGAGTGTGACCTGCCGCACACCCGCGCCGGAGAGCGCGTGCCAGTTCTCGCCGAGCCACGACTCGGCGTCGGACTGCGAGGGAAAGCGTTCGACCACGTCGCTCGCGCCGACGGTGACCACACCTCCGTCGGCGCCTTCATACCGCCACTGCCAGGACATCCGGTCAGCGTACCCGCGCGTGCGTGCCCGACACGACGGCGACACCTCGGGGTGCTTGGATAGCCACGACCGATCGGTTCGAATCACCCACGCGTCGCGCACGAAGGAAAGGCAGCGATGACCCTCACCGTCAGGCTCGGGACCCCGGTACGCACCGCGCTCGCGGCGGTGCTCGCCGTTCCCCTCCTCCTCTTCGGTGCGTCGGCGCAGGCGGCGCCGACGGACGCCACGCGGGGCCTCTTCGGCACCCAGGACCCGGCGTTCGACGGCGCGTTCCGGCAGAGCCTCTCGATCCTCGCGCTGCAGGCCGCGGGTCACCCGGTGCCCCGTCCGGCGATCGACTGGCTGGTGACCCAGCAGTGCGACGACGGTGGCTGGAGTCCGTACCGCGCGGACCCGGCGAAGCCGTGCGTCGCCAAGTCGGAGGACAGCAACTCGACCGCGATGGCCGTCCAGGCGCTCGCGAGCGTCGGTGGACTCTCCGAAGAGGTGTCCGAGGGTGTCGGCTGGCTCACGACCAACCAGAACACCGACGGGGGCATCGGCTATAACGCCGGTGGCGCGTCCGACACCAACTCCACCGCGCTGTTCGTCCAGGCGCTGACGGCGGCCGACGAGGATCCCTCCGCCACCGAGAACGCGGGCAAGACCCCGATCGACGCGCTGCTCGGCCTCCAGCTCGGCTGCGACGCTCCCGCGGAGGGTCGCGGGTCGTTCGCCTTCCAGGCGGCGAAGACCCGCTCGGAGCTCGAGGCCAACGACATCGCCGCAGCCGCCGCGTTGTTCGCGCTGTCCGGTCAGGTCCTGCCGGTCGCCCAACCGGGCGAGGGCCGGCCGCGGCAGCTCAGCTGCGGCAGTGGCGCGGAGCCCGAGCCTGCACCTGACGCCGCCGGCCCGGCCGCCGCCGCGTACCTCGCCGGCGTGCTCGACGACAACAAGGGCACCGTGCCCGCGCAGCAGGGCGGCGGCAGCGACCTGGGCACCACCGCGAGCGCGGCCATCGGGCTCGCCGCGTTCGGCGCGACGGACGACGCGAACCACGCGATGGCGGCGCTCGTCAAGGGCGCGTCCACCTACACCAAGGGCCCCGACGGCAAGGATGCGCCGGCCGCGCTTGCCAACATCGTGCTCGCCGCCACCGCCACCGGCCAGGACCCGGCGAAGATCGCAGACAACGCGGTCGAGCGGCTCGCGGCCACCGGCCCGGAGGCCACGACCCCGACGCAGTCGGCGAGCCTCCTGCCGTCCCCGCTGGCGACCCGCGCCGCGAGCCAGGGCGGAGACAGCGGCGGCACCGGCAGCTGGGTGGCCCTCGCGGTCATCGGCGGCATCGTCCTCGTCGGCACGATCGTCCTCGTCGGCCGGCGCCGCGAGAACGCCGAGTAGGTCGATGCGGCGCGCCGCCGTCCGCACGCGCTTCGCTGTCGCCGCCGGCGCGGTCACGCTCGGCTGCCTCGCACCGCTCGCCGGTACGGCGCACGCCGATACGTACCGGTACTGGTCGTACTGGCACGGCGACGGCACGACCTGGACGTACGCGACGACCGGTCCGGCCACGCACCGGCCGGACGACGGTGCGGTCGAGGGCTGGCGCTTCACCGCCGCAGCCGAGGCGAAGGCCGCACGCCCGCGGACGACGCCGGCGTTCGACCGGATCTGCGCCGGGATCAGGATCAAGGCCGGGTACAAGCGGGTCGGGCTGGTGCTCGACCACGGCACCGCCGCGGACGCACCCGACGGCACGCGACCACCGCGCACCGAGCCGACGACGAGGTGTGCCGTGGTGCCCGACGACGCGACCGGCGCGGACGTCCTCGCGCAGGCCGGCCGTGTCCGGTACGCCACGAGCGGACTCGTCTGTGCCGTCGGCGGCTACCCGGCCCGCGGTTGCGGAGAGGCGGTGGGCGGGCAGTCGAGTGGACCGTCGACCTCGACCACGGCGTCACCCGCTCCCTCGGCCGCCCCGTCTCGTGCCGGCGATACGACCGGTGCGGGCACGACCACCGCGGTGGCCGGCGGCGTGGGTGTCGTGCTCGTCGCGGCCCTGGCCGGCGCGACCGCCGTGCGCAGGCGTCGCGAGAAGGGCTGACCGGGCGGACGGGTGCGGTCGCGGTCCATCAGGCGCCAGGCCGGCTGGAAGAACGGGAGCAGCGTGGCGACGAGGTAGGCCGTGCCGAACGCGACCAGCGCCCAGGTGATGCCCACGCCGGACGCGAGCCACCCGCCGAGTAGCCCGCCGACGGGGATGCCGGCCCAGGCGAGCGACCCGACCGCGCCGAGGACGCGCGCCCGCATCCGTTCGGGGATGCGCTCGAACTCCGCCGCACCGAGCAGCGGGTTGATCGCGCCGATGGACAGGCTCGTCACGGCGACGACCGTCACGATGACGACGAGGGAGTCGGTCCAGGCCAGCAGGAAGAAGCGCGGCGCCCCTGCGACGAGGAAGCAGATCGCGAACGTGATCCGCCGCGGCAGGCGGTGCGCGATCACGCTGAAGATCAGGTTGCCGACGAGCGCCCCCAGGCCCGCCGCGCCGCCGACGAGGCCGATGATCGTCGCGGAGCCGAAGACCGTCTTCGCCCACACCGGCAGCAGCACGGCGGTGTACGCCTGGTCCACGAGGTTCGTCGCGAGGACCATGAGGCCGATCGCCCGCAGCAGCGGGTCGTGGACGAGGAACCGCAGGCCCTCGCGCATGTCATCGACGTAGCCGCGGACGCCCGACCCGCCCTCGGGTCGGGCCGCCCTGGCGTGCGCCGGCCGCGGCACCCGTACGAGCGCGAGGATCAGGACACCGGCGACCCCGAACGTCGCGGCGTCGACGAGGAGCGCGTTGCCGGCGCCGATCGTCGCCGCGAGCACCCCGCCGAGCGGCAGGCCGACCAGGCTGCCGGCCCTCGACACACCGTCGAGCAGGCCCGCGCCGCGCTCGAGCGGGAGCCCGGCCGCGGTGACGATGTCGGGGATGAGCACGTGCTTGGCGTTCTCGCCCGGGCCGCGGACCGCGCCCAGTAGGGCGACGAGACCGCACAGCGCCCAGAACGGCAACCCGCCGGTGTCGTAGAGCACGACGGTCACGCCCAGGATCACGACGCTCGCGGCGTCGCACAGGATGCTGACCCGGCGTCCGCCGAACCGGTCGACCAGCGGCGCCGCGAGCGCCTGCAGCAGGACGTACGGCAGCATCTCGGCGAACGCGATGACACCGGTCTGCGCGGCGCTGCCGGTCGTGACGAGGACCAGCCAGGGCAGCGCCACCACCGACACGCGGGTGCCGGCCGCGGAGATGCCCGAGGCGACGAGGAGGCCGACCAGGCCGGCGCGAGGACCCGGGCCCACGGCTCAGGCCTCCTCGTCTCCGTCGCCGTCACCGTCGCCGGGTCCGGACTCCTGGTCGGCGGCCGGCCTGATCGTGCGGGGCATGAGCTGGTACTGCAGTGACACCGGCCGGCCGTCTGTCGGCACCCGCGTGGCGTCGTACCGCGGGTACCGGCGGATGACGTCCTGGATCTCCTCGACGAGCCGCGTGGCATCGTCGGGGGTCAGGGCCAGCAGCACGTCGGACATGTTGCCCACCTGCTGCCACTCGACCGGCATCGACGGACTCTCGGCGACGTGGGCCCTGATGGTCTCGATGTACTTGTCCGCGACGCCGCGCAGGTACTCCTCCGCGAGCGCGTCGGTCTCGCCCTCGTCGTCGGCGTCGGACGTGAGCATGGACCGGTCGAACCAGGTGGACCGGTGCGCAGACTTCCACCAGCGCTCCCGCGTCTTGCCCCTGCCCTCGTCCTCGACGACGAACCCGTACTCGGCCAGTTGGCGCAGGTGGTAGCTCGTCGCCGCGGAGCTCAGCCCGAGTCGCTGGGCGAGCTTCGTCGCGGTGGACGGCCCCTCGTGCCGGAGCAGGCCGAGCAGCTGGTTGCGCAGCGGGTGTGCGATGCCCCGCAGCGACCTGGCGTCGAGCAGGACGTCCCGCTCGGGGTCGAACCCGCGCGGGTACGTCCGTTCCTCGCCGGCCGCCGGCTCGCCGTCGCCGCTCATGCGGCGTGCAGCTTCGCCGTCGCCAGTCGGGTGCGCGCCTTGACGAAGCGCCGCTCGGCCTTGCGGACCTTCATGACGCGCTCGACGCGACGCACGCTGTCGGCCTCCTCGCGCAGCCGGGCGATCCTCTCCTGCACCACGATGTCGTAGCTCATCATCCTGCTCACCTCCGATGCCGAGAATACTGTGCAAAGGAACCTTTGCCAAGAGATCTTTGCATAGATTTCTCGGCATACGCTCGACGCTCCCGTACGTCGGGGAGACGGACGGAGCGTCGAGGTGTTGGTGGGCAGGACTCTCAGCGGGTGGAGGGCGTGACGAACGGCGGCTTCACCACGCGGGCGCGCGCGGTACGGCCGCGCACGTCGAGGGTGACCTCGTCGCCGTCGCCGACGCCGCGGTCGAGCAGCGCGAGCGCGATGCCCTGCTTGCGGGTCGGCGAGAACGTGCCGCTCGTGACGACGCCGACCGGCTCACCGTCCCTGGCCACGGTCATCTCCGGCCGCGGGATCGCGCGGTCGATCGCCTCGAGCCCGCGCACGACACGGCGCGCGCCCTCCTCGCGCTCGCGGGTGAGGACGTCCCGGCCCCAGAACGCCGGCTTCCGCCAGCCGACGGCCCAGCCGGCGCGCGCCTGGACCGGGGTGATGTCGAGGGTGAGCTCGTGCCCGTGCAGCGGGTAGCCCATCTCGGTGCGCAGCGTGTCGCGCGCCCCGAGCCCGGCCGGCTGCACACCGTGCGTGGCACCGGCGGCGACCAGCGCCTCCCAGACGCGGACCGTGTCGGCGGCGGTCGGCAGCAGCTCGTACCCGTGCTCGCCGGTGTAGCCGGTGCGGCAGACGACGACCCTGGTGCCGTTCCACTCCGCATCGGCGAAGGACATGTAGTCGTGCTCGTACGGCAGGCCGACGTCCTTCAGCAGCTCGGCGCTGCGCGGCCCCTGCACGGCGAGCACGCCGTACGCCTCGTGCAGGTTCTCGACCTCGACACCGGCCGGTGCCGCCGCCGCGAGCCGCCGGACGACCTCGGCGGTGTTCGCGGCGTTCGGCACGAGGAAGACCTCGTCGGGGCCGCGCAGGTAGGCGATGAGGTCGTCGACGACCCCGCCGGTCGGGTCGTCGCAGCACAGCGTGTACTGCGCCTGCCCGGGACCGATCCGGCCCAGGTCGTTCGACAGCGTGGCGTTGACGTAGTCGGCGGCGCCGGGACCGCGGACGACGGCCTTGCCGAGGTGGCTGACGTCGAACAGGCCGACCGCCTCGCGCACGGCGGTGTGCTCCTTGACCACGCCACCGCCGGTGTACTCCAGTGGCATCTCCCAGCCGCCGAACTCGGCGAACTTCGCGCCGTTCGCGGCGTGCCAGTCGTGCAGGGGAGAACGGATCAGGGCGGCGTCGTCGGTCATGGACGTGACGCTAGCAGCGGCGGCCCTGCGCTCAGCCGCAGTCCCAGTGGTAGGCGATGTCCCAGGTGTCTCCGTGGGCGAGGCGGTGGGGGTTGCCGAAGAGGTGCCCGACGCCCGCGCCGGCCCACATCACGCCGAGGTCCTCGTCGGTGTCGAGCTGGACGAGCAGCGGCCAAGGCGCGTGCTTCGCCGCGGGTCGTACTGGACGAAGCTCGGGTAGCCGCCGATCCGGCCGCCCTGCGGGTTGAGCGGCTCCCAGACGTCGGCCCGGTCACGGCCGGTGAACCGCTCGATCTCGCTCCAGGGCAGGTCACGCTGCAGTCGCGTCGTTTCCACGCTCTCCCAGTCCGGCATGTCGAGGGCGGGCGTGAACGCCATCGCCACGGGTCCCGGCCGGTCGAGCGGCGTGTGCGCCTCCGGCGGGGTGGGGGTCGGCGCACCGGGCTCGACGACGGACGGACCGCTCGGGCCGGGGAAGTAGCGCACGTCGAAGCCGTCGCGCACCCGCGGGTTCCCCAGCAGCTGACCGAGCACCTCGTCGGCGCCGACGAACCACTGGAGCAGGCCCGCCCTCGGGAACCCCGGCAGGGCCGGGACCTGCTCGAAGTTCAGCTGCAGGACGAAGGTCATCGGCACGCCACGGACGTCGACCGGCCACGGCGCACCATGCGGCAGGTACGGGTGCCCGCCGACGTGACAGTCACCGACGCCCGGCGCGCCGTCGGCGGCGCCGAAGGTCACGGCCGGCTTGGCGTACGGGGCGAGCTGGTACCTGAACGGTTCGAGCTCGCCGGGCAGCGGCAACGGCTCCTGCGTCATCGACCGGCCGATCCGTTCGTCGTGCTCGGGAGCACCCACGCGGCCGTGTCCCGCGGCAGGTGTCCGCCGGTGTCGAGGGCGCCGCTGGTCGCGAGCACCTCGCCGTCGGGGAGGGGCACCGGAGAGTCCCCGGCGTTGACCACGCAGACCAGGCCGCCCCGCGTGAACGCGAGCACGCCCGGCGGCGCGTCGAGCCAGCCGATCGTCTCGTTCTGCTCGATCACCTCGCGTCCGAGCACACTCGAGGCGAGCAGGCCGCGGCGCAGGCGCAGCGCCGACCGGGTGAACGCGAGCGTCGACGCCTCGTCGGAATCCTGCGCCTCGACCGACGTGTCGCCCCAGCCCGCCGGCTGCGGCAGCCACGGCGCGGCGGTGGCGCCCGCCGGGGAGAACCCGTACGACGCACCGTCGCGGGTCCACGGCAGCGGGACGCGGCAGCCGTCCCGCGTGCGCCCGCTGCGGAACCAGGCGGGGTCCTGCCGCGCGCCGGGCGGCACGTCGACCTCGGGCAGGCCGAGCTCCTGGCCCTGGTACAGGTACACCGTGCCCGGCAGCGCGAGCATCAGCAGCAGCGCCGCCCGCGCGCGGGCGTGCCCCCGCGACCCGCCGCCGTACCTCGTCGCCGAGCGCACGACGTCGTGGTTCTCCGTCACCCAGGTGACCGGCCCGCCGTTGACCGTCGACGCGGCCAGCAGGTCGTCGATCGTCGACCGGAGGGCCGCGGGATCCCAGGGCGTGTGGATGAACGCGAACGCGAAGCCGAGGTGCAGCTCGTCGGGGCGCACGTAGCGCGCGGCGCGGTCGGCGGGCAGGTTGATCTCGCCGACGAGGCAGCGGGGCGGGTCGTAGGTGTCGGCGATCCGCCGCCACCGCCGGTACACGTCGTGCACCTCTTCCCTGTCGCACGCCAGCGGGTTGCTGCGCAGCAGCAGCGGTCGCTGGACGGACGGGTCGGGCAGGTCGGGCAGGTCGGCGGCCTTGAACAGACCGTGCGCGACGTCGATGCGCACACCGTCGAACCCCCGGTCGAACCAGAACCGCAGGACCCCGTCGAAGAGCTCGGCGGTCGCCGGGTGGTCCCAGTTCCAGTCCGGCTGCTCGGGGGCGTACATGTGCAGGTACCACTCCCCCGGCATGCCGTCGGGCCCGACCACCCGCGTCCATGCCGGTCCGCCGAAGACGCTCGTCCAGTTGTTCGGCGGCTCGCCTCCGTCCTCGCCCCGTCCGGGCCTGAAGTGGAAGCGCTCCCGCTCCGGCGAGCCCGGGCCCGCCGCGAGCGCCGCGCGGAAGAGCGGGTGCTCGCTGGAGCAGTGGTTGGGCACCAGGTCGACGAGCATCCGCAGGCCGTGGTCGTGCGCGACCGCGAGCAGCCGGTCGACGTCACCGAGGGTGCCGAACAGCGGGTCGACGTCGACGTAGTCGCTCACGTCGTACCCGTGGTCGGCCTGCGGTGACGTCTGGAACGGCGTCAACCACACGGCGTCGACGCCGAGGCCCACGACGTGGCCGAACCGCTCCGCGATGCCGGCGAGATCGCCGACGCCGTCACCGTCGGCGTCGGCGAAGCTGCGCGGGTACACCTGGTAGACGACCGCGTCGCGCCACCAGTCCGTGCTGTCGACCATGCACCAGACCCTAATGGGGTGGGCCGGGCCTACTTCACGCCTCCGGTCGTCAGGCCGGCGATGATCCGGCGCTGGAAGATGAGCACGGCCACGACGAGCGGCACGGTCACGAGCACACCGGCCGCCATCTGCGTGCCGAACGGCTGGTCGAACCCGTACGCGCCGGTGAACTTCGAGATCGCCACGGTCGCGGTCTGCATCTCCTTCTCGTTCACCATCGACAGCGCGATGATGAACTCGTTCCACGCCGCGATGAAGGTGATGATCGCGGTGGTGAACACGCCCGGTGCGGCGAGCGGGATGATGATCTTGCGGAACGCCTGGCCCGGGGTGCAGCCGTCGATCATCGCCGCCTGCTCGAGGTCGAACGGCAGCTGCCGGAAGAACGCGGTGAGGTTGAACACCGCGAGCGGCAACGCGAACGACAGGCTGGGCAGGATCATCGCCTGGTAGGTGTTGATCCAGCTCTCGCCCCAGATCGAGCCGAGGAACGCGCCAACGGGTCCCAGGTTCCCCCAGTCCGTGAACGCCTTGAGCAGCGGCACGATGAGCGAGATGCCGGGGAACATCGACGTGGCGATGATGACCGCCAGCACCACGTTCTTGAACCTGAAGTCCAGGCGCGCGAGCGCGTACGCCGCGAACGTGCCGATGATCAGGGTGAGGATCGTCGCCGTGCCGGCGACGATGAGGCTGTTCAGCAACGACCGGCCGAAGCCGACGTCGGGCTTGAACACCGCGACGAAGTTCTCGATCGAGATCGGCCACGGGATCGGCAGGTTGCTGAACTGGTCGTCGGGACGCCGGAAGGCCGAGACCACCATCCAGTAGAACGGGACGAGGCAGTAGACGATGATCACGGCGACGCCGATCATCGGCCAGACGTTGCGCTCCCTCTTGACCTTCACCGGCTGGGTGGCCGGGGCGCTGGGCGCGCGTTCTGCGACGGTCGTCATGATGCCGCACCTCCGGTTGCCGTCGTCGCGGTCGGCGCCTTCGCCCGCGGGGTCTTCTTCCGCTGCGACTTGGCCGCGCCGATGACGTCGGCGCCGAGCAGCCTGACGAACAGGAACGCGATGACCGCGACATAGAGGAACAGGATCGTCGCGTAGGCGGCCGCCGGTCCGTATCTCGTCTGGTTCGCCTCGTCGAACGCGAGCATCGAGAGCACTTCGACCGAGTCCTTGCGCGGACCGATGAGCACGTACGGCAGGTCGAACATGCGCAACGAGTCGAGCAGCCGGAACAGAACGGCGACGAGCAGGGCGGGCTTGGCGAGCGGCAAGGTGATGCGGAACAGCTGGGTCCAGCCGCTCGCACCGTCGACCTTCGCCGCCTCGTAGACCTCGCCGGGGATCGTCTGGAGCCCGGCGAGCACGAGCAGGCCGATGAACGGCGCCGTCTTCCAGGTGTCGGCGAGGATGATGGCGACCTTGGCCTGCCACCCCTCCGTGGTCCACAGGATCTCGGTCCGCAGCAACGCGTTCGCGGCGCCGTCGGGCTGGAAGATCCACTTCCACAGCAGTGCGGAGACGGCGGTCGGGATCGCCCACGGCACCAGGATGCTCGCTCGCAGGATGCCCCGGCCGCGGAAGGCCCGGTGCATCACCAGTGCCATCGCGACGCCGATGAAGGTCTCGAAGAGCACCGTCGTGACCGTGAAGAACGTCGTGTTGTAGAGGGCGTTGACGAACCTGTCCGCCCCGGCACCGGCGAACATCGCCGCGTAGTTGCCGAGGCCGACGAACTGGTCGCCCTCGATGACGAAGCCCTGCGCGTCGAGGCCCTCGCCCTCCCGGTACAGGGAGGTGTAGAGAGCGGAGATGATCGGGTAGAGGACGACGAGACCGAGCACGGCCATCGTCGGTGAGACCAGGATCGCGGCGAGCCGGCCGGCGCCCTCCTCACGGTTCTTCGGTCTCTTCCCCGCCTTCCGCACTGCTCCTGCGGCAACTGCCATGTCACACCCTCCCCATGGCAACACAGCCGCGGGAGCCGGATGGCGTGTACACGCCATCCGGCTCGCCGCGGAGGTGTCTACTCCGTGATCAGCTTCTCGAGCTCGGCCTGCAGGTCCTTCAGCGCCTGGTCCGACGTCTTCTCGCCGTTCATCGCGCCGTATGCCGCCTCCTGGAGAGCGACGGTGACATCGCCGTACTTGACCGCCTGGGGACGCGGCTTCGCCGTCTCGATGGACTCCTTGAGGGTCGGCAGGTGCGGGAACTTCTTGACCAGCGCCGGGTCGTCGTACAACCCGCTCCTCGTCGGCGCCTGCGACGTGGCGACGAGGTTGGCCCGCTGGCGTTCCTCACTGGTGAGGAACGTGATGAAGTCGAGCGCCGTGGCCTTGTTCTCCGCGAACGCGCTCACCGCGAGGTTGTGACCGCCGAGCGTCGAGACGCCAGGACCGTCTTGGCCGGGGATCGGGGCCATCGCGAACTTGCCGCCCTTCACCTTCGACGCGCTCTCCTTGTTCATCAGCGCGTTGGCGTACGGCCAGTTGCGCATGAAGACGAGGTCGCCGCTCTGGAACGCCCGTCGTGACGGTTCCTCCTGGTACGTCACGGACGCCTTCGGGAACTCCTTGCTCTTGATGCCGTTGACGAGGAAGTCGAGTCCCGCCTTCGCCTCTGGCGTGTTCACGTCGGGCTTGCCACTGTCGTCGAGGACCGCGCCGCCCGCGGAGTTGATGGCCTCGGAGAAGTTGCAGGTGAGGCCCTCGTACTTGTCGAACTGGCCGGCGTAACAGCTCATGCCCTTGCCCTCGGGGAGCGCGAGCACCTTGTCGCAGGCCGCCTTCATCTCGTCCCAGGTCTTGGGCGGCTCGGCGACCTTGGCCTTCTTCAGCAGGTCGCTGCGGTAGTACAGCAGCGCGCCGTCGGAGAAGTTCGGCACCGCGTACATGTTGCCGCGGTACGTCGCGCTCGTGATCGTGGGCTTGAGGAACGCCTCGGTGTCCACCTCGTCCTTGGGGATCGGCAGCACCCAGCGGTTGGCCGCGAACTCCGCGGTCCAGACCACGTCGAGGCTGAGGATGCCGTACTCCTTCGACTTCGTCTGTGCGTTCTGCACCATCTGCTGACGCTGCGCGTCAGCGGACTCGGGCAGCTCGACGATGCGGACCTTCTCGTCGGGATGACTCTTGTTCCAGGCGTCGACCTGGTTCTGCTGGTTGCCCGAGGTGTCCTTGCCGGTGGCGTAGGTCACGGGTCCGCGGCCGCTGAAAGCGTCCTTGTCCGTGCTACCGCCGCCGCCGTCGTCACCGCCACCACCGCCGCCGCCACACGCCGCGAGCATGGCGACCGCGACCAGTGCGACGCCTCCGCGCGCTAGATACCGCCCTACCATTCGTGCCCCTTCCGACCTCTTCGTCGAAACGCGCCGGGGTCTCGCCCGTACCGGCCTCTCACCGGCGGCGCCGTGGATGGTGCCCTGACCTTGCCGCATGGAAAGTACCAAGGGAAGTACTCGTGATGGCTCCGTTACCCGCGAAATGGCGCGCGCGGCGTTTCGCGGACACACGCGACAGGCGAGAATCCGCTGCGTAGCCGTACGATCGGGCTCGGCAACGCCTCGAAAGGAGCCCCGTGACCGCATCAGTGCTCAGCAGGAAGTCGCCCGCTTCGGCCCGCGCCGACGCCGTGGTGGTCGGCCTCGTCCCGTCCGGCGACGACCCGGGCCCGACCCTCGCCCCCGGCGCCGAGGACCTCGTCAAGGCGTCCCGGCGGGCGAAGCGAGGGCTCGTGGAGAGCCTCGCGGTGGTGCGGGCAGGCACCAAGGTCGGCGCCGTCACCCGCATCCCCGCGCCGGCCGGGTTGGCGGCCGACACGGTGGTCGCGGTGGGGCTCGGGGCCTGGTCGGACGACTCCGCGGGCCTCGACACACTGCGCGCGGCCGCCGCGACCGCCGTCCGCAGTCTCGCCGGCACCGGGACCGTCGTCGTCGCCCTCCCGGCGGCGACACCGGAGCAGGTCGCCGCCGTGACCCTCGGAGCCGAGCTTGGCGCGTACACCTTCGACCGGTACCGCACCACGCCGAGGGCGGAGGCGGCGCCCGTCGGCCAGGTCACGGTGACGAGCGACCGGGCCGGCGACCGTGCCACGAAGGCGGCGTTCGCCCGCGCGCAGCAGGTCGCGGCCGGCGTCCGCCTGGCCCGCGATCTCGTCAACACCGCGCCGTCCGACCAGAGCCCCGCCGGGCTCGCCGACGCCGCGGTGCGCACGGGCAAGGACCACGGCCTCAAGGTGCAGGTGCTCGACGAGAAGGCGCTGGCCAAGGGCGGCTACGGCGGTCTCGTCGGCGTCGGTCAGGGATCCGTGAACCCGCCGCGGCTGATCCGGGTGGCGTACACGCACCCCCGCGCGAAGAAGACCCTCGCGCTGTGCGGCAAGGGCATCACGTTCGACTCAGGCGGTCTTTCCCTCAAGACGAACGACGGCATGGCCGCGATGAAGTGCGATATGGGCGGCGCGGCCGCGGTGCTCGGCACGCTGGTCGCGGTGAGCCGGATCAAGCCGAAGGTCAACGTCGTCGGCTACCTCGCGTGCGCGGAGAACATGCCGAGCGGCTCGGCCCAGCGGCCGTCCGACGTGCTCACGACGTACGGCGGGACGACGGTGGAGGTGCTCAACACCGACGCCGAGGGTCGCCTCGTCCTCGCCGACGCCCTCGCCCGCGCCGTCGAGGACGAGCCCGACATCCTCGTCGACATCGCGACGCTGACCGGCGCCCAGATGGTCGCGCTCGGCCACCGGTACTTCGCCGTGCTCGGCGACGACGAGACCCGCGCCGCGGTCGTGGCGGCGGCCGATCGCGCCGGCGAGCCGGCCTGGCCGATGCCCCTCCCCCCGGACGGCCGTGAGCACCTCTCCTCCGACGTCGCCGACATCGCCAACGTCGCCCGCCACCGGCACGCCGGCATGCTCCTCGCCGGTGTCTTCCTCAAGGCGTTCGTGCCCGACGGCCAGGCGTGGGTCCACCTCGACATCGCCGGTCCCGCCTTCAGTGACAAGGCCGACGGCTACACGAGCAAGGGCGGCACGGGAGTCACGGTCCGCACCATGGTGGAGCTGGCCGAGAGCCTGGCCGGCTGAGCCTGCGCCTCGGGCCTCAGCGGTCCTCGAGGCGGCGGCGGTCGGCGAGGCGTTGCTCCTGGGCGCGGCGGGCGTTCCACTCGCGCATGCGCTGGGGATAGCCGACGACGGCGGCGTCGTAGCTCGGGATGCCGAGGCGGTTGGCGAAGTCGTGGGCGTAACGGGGACCAGGGACGCGCCGGCGGGTCCACTCGCCGTCGACGGCGACCAGGACGAGCGTCGTCTCGGTCACCGCGGTCTTGGGCTCGACGAAGCCCTCGACGCCCCGCCGCGACCGCGCGAACTCCTCGAGGTGCGCGAGGTCGGCCCGGTCGGCCTCACGCAGCCGCCCGGACTTCGCCTTCTTGCGGCGCAACCATCGGGCCACGACCACGCTCCTCTCGACGGACGCCACGGGAGCGTCTCACCCTAGGGTGAACGATCGGGCATGGCCCGGGTTCCCGCTCCACCGGCGCGGGAGTCCGGCTGTCCGGGGAGCGGCCAGCTGCTCCCCTGCGCGATCGGCTGGAAGTATCGAAGCAGATCGTCGCTCATCGCGGCGCCGAGATCCCAGTGTTCGGTCACCTCGGTGCACACGTCGTTCGCGGACCGTTCGGTGAAGCCCGCGGCCTCACCCTCGGCGACCCTGCGCGCCGTCCGCAGGACGGAGGCGAGGCTGCGGGTCGGCGCCTTGCTCCTGCGCTCGTGCAGGGGACGGTCGAGCTCGGCCCACAACGCGTCGACCAGGTCGCCGAGCTCGACGGGCTCGCCGGCGTTCGCCTCGTCCGACGGGAAGCGCCACCACGGGTGGCGCTCGTACAGGTCGCCGGGCACGTGCGCGGCCGGCACCGGGCCGAAGCGGCGGCCGAACGAGCGCATCGCGTCGTCGAGCGCCCGCATGCCGGCGACGGGGAAGAGCCCGGCGAGGCGTTCGTCCTGCAACTCGTCGGCGACGAGCTGCGCTCCCGACCGCACCGCGCACAGCAGGTGCCAGCGCGGGTAGTCGAGCAGCCGCGTGGTGTCGACGAGGTCGGCGAACATCACCTCGACCGCCCGCCTGCCGCCGTTCGCGAGCGCGGCGATCCAGTCCTCCCGCCAGGCGGTGCCGTCGATCCCGTCGAGCACGCCCGCGCCGAAGACCCGGCACAGGCCGGCGAGACCGGGCCGCAGCTCGCCCCGCCACAGGTGCCTGGACACGCCGTGCAGCAGCGGCCGCGACAGTGCCGCATCGGCACCGAACATGCCCGGACCCCAGCCGTACCGGCTCACCATCGTCGGACGGGTGGACGACCGCCAGTCCGAGATCGGCGCCCCGAGCTCGTCCTCCCACGCCCGCAGCACCTCGGTCAGCGCGCCGTTGTCGACGGCCTCGAGCTCCGCGTCGACGACGAGCACCGCGCATCCGCCCGACGTCACCTCGCGGTCGTCGTCGCCGCGGCGGCGCAGCAGCTCGACCGAGAGCGCCGCGCGATGCCCCCCGCGGCCGAACGCGCCGCGGACGGTGGCCGCCGTGACGACGCGACCGGCGACCGGCGCGTGGGCGAGGTCGGGGTCGGTCACGACCAGGTGGTCGCCGCGGACCTCGGCGCCGAGCGAGGCGTCGGCCCAGAGGACCGCGCCGTCGGCTCCGAGCGCCTGGACCATCGCGGTCGCGGTCCGCGGCTCGAACAGGTCGCCGAACGCGGACAGCGTGCCGCGGACCATCCGCTCCGCGAGCTCGGCCGAGGCGCCCGCGCCGCCGTCACCCGGCATCGGCAGCTCGATGCGCCAGACCCCGCGGCCGGGGTACCAGCGCGGGTGCATCGGCAGGCCGGCGCGGTTGGCCGCCGACTCCGCGGGCGGGTCGAGCACCCACCACCAGTGCGAGTTGGGGAACCTCGGCGCGGTGCGGCCGACCGCGACGCCGAAGTGGCACGTCGGCGCGGTGAGCAGGGCGTCGATCCTGGCGATCTCGGCGCGGTCGACGAACTCCGCCGCCGCCCGGTCGCGGTACGTCGTGACGAGCAGCTCGAGCGCGGACCTCATCGACCTGGCCCGCGTCCAGTCGGCGTCGTCCGCGACGGTCTGCGCCACCTGCGTCGCGTCGTCGACGTAGTCGGCGACCCAGGACGGCAGGACGTGGTCGAGCAGGTCACCGACCCTCGCCTCGAACGCGGGGAAGTCGGCGATCCGCAGCTCCGGGACGCCGTACATCCGGACGAGTCCCGTCATCGCCGGGTGCAGGTCGCCCCGCTTGAGCGCCGCGAGCGTGCCCTCGATCACGGCCGCGGGCGTGCCCGCCATCTCCGGTCCCGCGGCGACCGGGCTGACCAGGCGCTCGCGGAGACCGACCAGGAGGTCGCCGGTGGTGGGGCAGGCGGCGTCGTACGTGAAGTGCGCGCCCGACCGCGCCACGACCTCGGCGAAGTCGGCCTCCGAGCGGCCCTCCTCCAGGAGCTCGGCGAGCTCCGCGGCGATCGCGCCCGGGTCGACGTCGGCGACCTCGACGAGCCGGCCGAGGCCGTGCTCGACCTCCTCGAGCACCCGGCTCGTGGTCGCACAACCCTTGGCATAGAGCATCACCAGGAGGGAGTGCAGGCGCGGACAGGCCGACAGCCCGGTGGCGACCCGCGCGGCCGGGACCGGAGCCGAGGTCAGGGCCGGCACCTCGGCGGCCCTCGCGGACGCGGGCACGTGGGCCGCGGCCTCGGCCAGCCGGTCGCGCAGCCGGGTCAGGAAGAGCTCGGCGCTGCCGTACTCGGTGTACGGCGTGAACCGGGCGCCGGACTCCACGATGACGCTGACGTAGTCGTACTCCGACCCGGCCGACTCGCAGAGCTCGTCGAGCTCGGTGGCCACGGCCGCCACGTCGTCGCAGGCCTCATCGGCGTGACCGGTGAGGAACTCGATCGGGTCGGGCCGCTCGGTGCGCCAGTCGTCGGCGAGCGTGCCGAGGAGCCGTCGCACGAGCGGATAGGCAGTAGTCATCGAGCTACTCATCGTCACCACCACACCAGACGCTACTCCTCCCGGCCGCGCGAGGGGTAGACCGCGAGGTCACGGCGCGGCGTCAGGTGCTGCCCTTCGGCAGGGTCCAGAGGCTCTCGTGGTGCTTGATCGGCTGGAAGTACCCGAGCACCTGGTGCGACAGCGCCGCGTCCGCGCTCCAGCCCTCCAGGACCAGCCCGCACACCGTCTCGGCGTCGCGCGCACCGAAGCCGACGAGCGTGCCGTCGAGGACGCGCTCGCACCCGCGCAGGATCGTCGTGAGCGTCGACGTCTCCGCACCGGTGGGCCGGTCGGTGCGGTCGAGCTCCGAGCGCAGGCCGACGACGAGCTGCCGCAGGTCCGCCTGTTCATCACCGGCAGGAGTGCCCGCCGGGTAACGCCACCACTTGTGGATCCGGTGGAGCCGGCCGGGCACCGCGGACAGCGGGACCGGCCCGAACAGGTGGCCGAACGCGCGCATCGCCACGTCGAGCGTGCGTACCCGGTGCGGGTCGACGAGCCCGGCGAGCCGCTCGCCCCCGAGCTCCTCGTCGACGAACTGGATGCCCGACCTCGTGGCGCACAGGACGTACCACTCCCGCGCGCTGAGCTCCCTGGTCCAGTGCACGAGCCGCCCGACGAACTCCGCCCATCCGTCGGCGCCCACGTAGCGCAGGGCCGCGATCCAGTCGTCCTCCCACGGACGCCCGTCGAGGTGGTCGAACAGCTCGTCCGCGTACACCCGTGCGAGGCCGGTCAGCCCGAGCTGCAGGTCGCCGTCCCAGAGGTGGCGGGAGATCCCGGTCAGCAGCGGGTGCGCCCGGGGCGGATCGTGCGCGAACGTCTCGCCCTCCCAGCCGTACCGCCCGATCAGCGTGGGTGCCACGGCCGAGCACCAGTCGAGGAGAGGCGCGCCGAGCTCGTACTCCCAGCCGCGCAGGGCCTCCGCGAGCGTGCCGTCGCCGTCGGACGCCGGGGACCGGTCAACCACCAGCACGGCCCATCCCCAGGAGTCGTCGCCGGCGGAGGCCCCGCCGACCGGTCCCACCAGCTCGGCCGACCAACAGGCGTCGACGTCGCCGACCGTCCCGCGGATCGTCGCCGAGGTGATCACGCGCTCGCCGTCGGGGGCGGCCGCGAGTCGCGCGTCGTCGACCACGAGGCGGTCGCCGATGACCCGCGCGGACAGCGACCTGCCCGCCCACCGCGCGCTGCCGCCGTCGCCGAGCACCTGGACCGCGACGGTGGCGTCCCGCGGCGCGAAGACACCGGCGAGCCCGACCAGCCCGGCGCGGATCATCCGCGCCGACAGGTGCGCCGGCGCGTTCGGCTGGGCGGCGTCGTCCTCGCGGACGTCGACGCGCGCCTGCCAGGTGCCCCACCCGCGGTACCACCGCAGGTGCGTGGGCAGGCCGACGTGCCCGACGGCACCCTGCGCCTCCTGGCGCCACCACCAGTGGGAGTCGGGGAGCTCGGGCTCGGACGAGCCGGCGACCCGGCCGAACCGCGCGACGGGCGACCTCAGCAGGCCGTCGATCACCGCCACCTGGTGCGGGTCGACGAACGCCGCCGCGTCGGAGCCGGCGAACTCCGTCACGAGCAGCTCGATCGCCGACCGCATCCACCGCGCCCTGGTCCAGGTCGCGTCGTCGACCACGCACTGGGCGACGTGGCAGGCACGGTCGACGTACCGCTCCACCCACTGGGGCAGGACCTTGTCGAGACGGTCGGCAAACCTCGACCGGAAGCCGGCGAACTCCCCCGTCCGCAGGGCCGGGGTCGCGTAGCGGCGGACGAGTCCCGTCATCGCCCGGCCGAACGCCCCGTGCGACAGCGCGTCGAGCGTCTCCGTGGTGACGGCGCCCGGGTCGACCATCGGCCGCGGCAGCCCGGCGCCGAGCTCGGCCACCTGCTCGCGCAGGTCGCGCCAGAACTGCTCGACCGTCCCGGCCCTGGAGTAGTACGCACCGGCGTCGCTGAGGAAGTGCGTGTGCTCCGACCGGGACCAGCCGGACGAGAGCAGCCGGTCGATCTCGGCGAGCAGGGACGCGGGCTCGATCCCCTCGAGCTCCACGAGATCGCGCGTCTCGAGCCCCAGGTGGTCGACGACGTCGACGTCGTCGCTGTGGTCACGCCAGCCCGACCACAGGGACCTGAGCAGGCGGCGCAGGAGGGGGAAGTCGACGGCCTCCGGCTCGGGCACCGGCGCACGCGCCCTCGGCGGGGACGACGGGCCGGCGGGCGGCGGCGCGGCCAGGCGGTCGCGCAGCGTCCGGACGAACGACTCGGCCGAGGGGAACTCGCCGTAGGGACTGAAGTGCGCTCCCGACTCGATGACGACCTGGATGTAGTGGAACTCCGAGGTCGACGCCGCCAGCAGGTCGTCGAGCTCGCCGACGAGCGTCTCGGCGTGGGCACGGTCACCGGCGGCCTGGGCGCGCGCGCCCGCGACGAGGAAGCCGACCGCGTCCTCGTTCGCCGCGCGCCAGCTCCCCGTCATGGTTCCCAGCAGCCGCCGGAGCGCGGGATACTGCGCGGCTGCCGCCGCCGACCTGCCCTCTGCCACGCGCCGAACCTACTGGCCTGCGGCGATGATCGGCACCCTCACGGCGTTCCGTGTGTCCGTGGGTGGTCACCGCCGCGCAGCTGGTCGAGGGCGTGGACGAGGATCGGTTCGAGCACGGCGAGCCCGTCGCGGACACCGCCGCGCGAGCCCGGCAGGTTGACCACCAGCGTGCGACCTGCCACTCCCGCGACGCCGCGGGACAGGATCGCCGTCGGCACGTGCGCCAGACCCCGCGCGCGAATGGCCTCGGCGATGCCCGGCACCTGGTGGTCGACGACACGCTCGGTCATCTCGGGAGTGCGGTCGGTCGGCGAGATCCCCGTCCCCCCGGTTGTGACGACGATCTCACAGCCGTCCGCGATCGCGTCACGCAGCGCGACCTCCACCGGCTCGCCGTCGGGCACGACGACGGGGCCTGACACGGCGAACCCGAGGCCGGACAGGGCCTCCGCGATCAACGGTCCCGTCGTGTCCTCGTAGACGCCCGCGCTCGCCCTGTTGGAAACGGTCACCACTCGTGCGCTTCCGGTCACGTCGCTCATGGGGTGCGAGCGTACGGGGAGGTCGGGGCGTTCGTACCGGACGTACCGGGCTATCGCCCCGTTTCCGGACGGTGCCCGGCAGGTGACAAGATGGCATCCGGGTAGGTCGCCACGTTGGCACCCTGTAGGTCGACACGTTGGCATCCTGTAGGTCGGCACAGAGGCATGAGCGAAGGAGCGTCAGGTGACGGACGCGGGCACGAACTCGTACGACCTCGTCGTTCTCGGTGGTGGCAGCGGCGGGTACGCGGCGGCGTTCCGCGCGGCCGAGCTCGGCATGACGGTCGCGGTCGTCGAGAAGGACAAGTTCGGCGGCACGTGCCTGCACCGCGGCTGCATCCCGACCAAGGCGCTGCTCCATGCGGCCGAGGTCGCCGACCAGGTCCAGCACAGTGCCGACTTCGGCGTCACCGCCACGTTCGGCGGCATCGACATCGAGCAGGTCAACGCGTACAAGGACAAGGTGGTCGGCGGCCTGTACAAAGGCCTCACCGGCCTGGCCAAGGCGCACAAGGTCGCGCTGATCGAGGGCGAGGGACGGGTCGAGAGCCCGACCACCGTGCGGGTCGGCGACCAGGTCCTCACCGGCAGGCACCTGCTGCTCGGCACGGGCTCGGTGCCCAAGAGCCTCCCCGGCCTGGAGATCGACGGGCAGCGGATCATCACCAGCGACCACGCGCTGCGGATGAACTGGATCCCGAAGTCGGCCGTCATCCTCGGCGGCGGCGTGATCGGCGTCGAGTTCGCGAGCGTCTGGCGGTCGTTCGGCGCCGACGTGACGATCGTCGAGATGCTGCCCCACCTGCTCCCCCCCGAGGACCTCTCCAGCCAGAAGCTCATCGAGCGGGCGTTCCGCCGGCGCAAGATCACCGCCGAGCTCGGCGCGAGGTTCGAGGGCGTCAAGACCACGGAGACCGGCGTCACCGTGTCGCTCGAGGGCGGCAAGACGATCGACGCCGAGGTCCTCCTCGTCGCGGTCGGCCGCGGGCCCGTGTCGTCCGGTCTCGGCTACGAGGAGATCGGCGTGCGCGTCGACCGCGGCTTCGTGCAGGTCGACGAGTACTGCCAGACCAGCGTGCCCGGCGTCTCGGCCGTCGGCGACCTCATCCCGACCCTGCAGCTCGCGCACGTCGGCTTCGCCGAGGGCATCCTCGTCGCCGAGCGCCTCGGCGGGCTCGACCCGGTGCCGATCGACTACGCCGGCGTCCCCCGCATCACGTACTCCAACCCGGAGGTCGCCTCGGTCGGCCTCACCGAGCAGCAGGCCGTGGAGAGGTACGGCGCCGACGCCGTCACCACGTTCGACTACAACCTCGCCGGCAACGGCAAGAGCCAGATCCTCAAGACCTCGGGAGCGGTCAAGCTCGTCCAGCAGAAGGACGGCCCTGTGGTGGGCATCCACATGGTGGGCGAGCGGATGGGCGAGCTCTCCGCGGAGGCCCAGCTCATCTACAACTGGGAGGCGTTGCCGGCCGACGTCGCTCAGCTCATCCACCCGCACCCGACCCAGTCGGAGGCGATCGGCGAGGCACACCTCGCCCTCGCCGGCAAACCGCTTCACGTTCACGGCTAGCGGCCCCCGCTAGGCACGACAGCAACGGCGCATTAAAGGAAAGGGACGACGCATGTCGGTCTCCGTCACGATGCCGCAGCTCGGTGAGAGCGTGACCGAAGGCACGGTCACGCGCTGGCTGAAGCAAGAAGGCGAGCAGGTCCAGGCGGACGAACCGCTGCTCGAGGTCTCCACCGACAAGGTCGACACCGAGATCCCCGCCCCCACCTCGGGCACGTTGCTGCAGATCAAGGTCGGCGAGGACGAGACCGTCCAGGTCGGCGCCGAGCTGGCGACGATCGGCGAGGCGAGCGAGTCCGGCGGCGGCGCGCCGCAGTCCGACGGCCAGGCGCAGGCACCCCAGCAGCAGGCGCCTCCCCCGCAGCAGGAGGAGCCGGCACCACAGCAGCCGGCTGAGCCGGCGGCGCAGGAGCCGCAGCAGTCGGCGCCGCCGCAGCAGTCCGGTGGTGGCGGCGGCTCGGCGGCGGGCACGCCGGTGACCATGCCGCAGCTCGGCGAGAGCGTGACCGAGGGCACGGTCACCCGCTGGCTGAAGCAGGAGGGCGACCAGGTACAGGCCGACGAGCCGCTGCTCGAGGTCTCCACCGACAAGGTCGACACCGAGATCCCCGCCCCCACGTCCGGCACGCTGCTGCAGATCAAGGTCGGCGAGGACGAGACCGTCCAGGTCGGCGCCGAGCTCGCCACCATCGGCGACGCCGGCGCGCAGGCGTCCGCGCCGGCACCGCAGCACGCGGCCCCGCAGCAGCAGCAGCAGGAGCCGCCCGCACCCGCCGCCCCGGCGCAACAGGCACCGACGCCGCCGGAGCCGCAGGCTCCCCCGCGGCAGCAGGCTCCCCCACCGCCGCCGGCCGCTCCCACACCGCAGGCCACTCCCGCGCCGCCGGCGGCACCCGCACCACAGCAGGGGCCGGGGGGCGGCGAGGGTCCGTACCTCACGCCGCTGGTCCGCAAGCTCGCCGCCGAGCACGGCGTCGACGTCTCGGCACTGCAGGGCAGCGGTGTCGGCGGGCGCATCCGCAAGCAGGACGTCCTCGACGCCGCGAAGCGGCAGCAGTCCGCGCCGCGGCAGCAGGCACCGGCGGCCCCCGCGGCGGGTGCCCCGGCGCACGCGGCTCCGTCCGAGGCCGCCGACCGGCTGCGCGGCACGACGGAGAAGATGTCGCGCCTGCGGTCGATCCTCGCCAAGCGCATGGTCGAGTCGCTGCAGATCGCGGCGCAGCTGACCACCGTCGTCGAGGCCGACGTCACGAAGATCGCGCGGCTCCGCAACCGCGCGAAGGCCGACTTCCAGGCACGCGAGGGCGTGAAGCTGTCGTTCATGCCGTTCTTCGCGCTCGCGACGGTCGAGGCCCTGAAGCAGCACCCGAAGCTCAACGCGAGCATCGACGCCGATACCAACGAGGTCACGTACTACGACGCCGAGCACCTCGGCATCGCGATCGACACCGAGCGCGGCCTGGTCGCCGCCGTGGCGCACCACGCCGGCGACCTCAACCTCGCCGGGCTGGCCAGGAAGATCACCGACCTCGCCGAGCGCACCAGGGCCAACAAGGTGTCCCCCGACGAGCTCGGCGGCGCCACGTTCACGCTGAGCAACACCGGGAGCCGCGGGGCGCTCTTCGACACCCCGATCATCGTGCAGCCGCAGATGGGCATCCTCGGCACGGGCACGGTCGTGAAGCGCGCGGTCGTGATCGACGACGAGGACCTCGGCGAGACCATCGCCGTCCGGCACATGGTCTACCTCGCGCTCACCTACGACCACCGCCTGGTCGACGGCGCCGACGCCGCCCGCTTCCTGACCACGATCAAGGAGCGCCTCGAGGAGGGCAACTTCGAGGCCGACCTCGGCCTCGACTGACTGCCTAACCGAGGCGCAGGCGGCCCGTCCCGTCGAACCCGACAGCGACCGGGTCGCCGACGACCTCGATGTCCTTTGCCTCGCCCGCGCTGCGCTCCGACAGCCACAGCTCGTCGAGGCGGAGCGTGCTCTCGACGACGGCGGCGCGTACGTCGCCCATCCGCTCCGGCTTGAGCGCCTGCCAGACCGCCTCGAACACGGCGCGGTCGTCCGGCAGCGTCATCGGCACGGCGGCCCGGACCGGGCTGCCGCTGGTGAGGCAGTTGACGTAGGTCGCGTCGCGGTCGACGGAGTCGGCGAGCCGCTGCGTAGTGAAGTCGGCGAGGCCTACGCCGGTGGCGTTGCCGTGCGACGCCTCGGTCAGGTCGAGCACGGCGAGGTACGCGATCCGCGGGCGGGCGGGCTCGGGGAGTCCCTGGACCCGGAGCCGGCCGATGATGTTGGTGTCCATGCCGGTGCCGCTGATGTCCTTGCCCATCTCGAGGACGACGCAGAGGTCGAGGTCGTCGACGGGCAGGTACGGCATGCGCTCCCTCGCGACGTCGAGCAGCGCCGCTTCGCGCACGCGGATGTCGGCGGCGGGGATCCCCTCGACGAGTGCGGGCTGCTCGTGGGCGTTCTCGACCACGGCGATCGCGCCGAGCACCGGGAGCCGTGCCAGGACGACGTCGGCGATCGACTCGACCGCCTGCTCCATGCTGCCCCAGCCGAGCCGGTGCACCATGCTCGCGCCGCGCGCCCGGCCCATGCCGACCGAGAGCATCTTCATGACGCCGCTCTCGTACGTGCCGTGGAACGACGTATGCGGCTTGACCCGGTTGACGACAAGGACGGCGTCTGCCTCGGCCGCCTCGCGGGCGGCGAGCACCGGGAGGTCGGCGACCGGCGCGGTCGTATGACCGATGTCCACGACGTCGGCCGAGCACGAGATCTCGGTGCCGACGGAGGCCTCGATCACGCCGAGGCTGTCGAGCAGGTCGCGCTGGCCCGCGGCCGTGCCACCACCGTGGCTGCCCATCGCGGTGAAGAGGAACGGCCGGTGGCCCGCGGCGCGGAGGGCGTCGACGGCGGCACGGTAGACCTCCGCCGCCCGCGCCATGCCCCTGCTGCCGGCGGTGATCGCGACCCGCGCCCCCTGCGGCACGTTCCCGCTCGCGAGCAACCGGTCGACCTCCGCCCGCACCGTCGCCGGGAGGTCGTCGACCGCGTCGGCCGAGAAGCGCTGCCGTACCCGCACCATCCGCAACACGTCGGTCGTCATCGCACCATTCTGCTACGGGTGCTCGGGCCGAGAGACTCTTTCGTTACGAACGCTTCCTGCCGCGCAGCCCGAACACGATCCCGGCGACGCCCACGACGAGCATGACGACGCCGATGGCGGCCCACTTCGGGTCACCGGTCATCGTGCTGCCCTGGAGGATGTCGACTCCCTGGAGCGTGAAGACGCCCCCGGCCAGCGCGACGAGCACCCCGAGCACGAATGCGACGGTGCGCATGCCGCCTCCCCTTCGCCGTTGCGACCCGACGCGTGCCACTCACCCGGCCCGGCGGACGTCGGCGACCAGCCAGGCGTCGCCCACCCTACGCAGGCTCAGTCGCCAGCTCACCGCACCACGCCCCGGCTCGCGACGGACGACCCGGCCCGCGGCGTCGACCACGTCGTACGCCGGGAGCCGGTCGGTGACGAGCAGCGTCGCCGCGGTGGGCGAGACGGCGTGCGCGCGCACGGTCAGCAGCCGCAGCCGGAGGTCGCCGACCCGCAGGCCGGCACGCACGTACCTGCGCAGCGTCGCGGTGTCGGACGCGAGCGCGCGCGAGCCGGGGACGTAGACGTCGCGCAACAGGGCGACGTCGCCGTCGCCGTACGCGACGGACCTGCGCCGGTCGAGCTCCGCCACCCTCGCGCGCCAGGACGCCGCAGGGTCGGGAGCCGGCGTACGCGTCGCGGTGGTGCTCGCCGCCGGCGACTCGCTCGGCGCCGTGCGCGCCGGAGGCTCACGCCCGGCACCCTCCCAGAGCAGCGCGCCGGCCAGGACGAGCAGCGGCACCAGTGCCACGGCGAGCAGTCGGCTCCTGCCGCGCACGAGGTCGGCGCCGGTCGAGGCCACGCGCTGCCACCGCGGCACCGCACCGGTCGAGGCGACCGGACGCCGCAGCGCGCCGGGCCGGAACGGGTCGGGAGACATGGGTACGGTGGGAGACACGGGTCCGGTGGGAGGCACTGGCCCGATGGGAGGCGTGGCGCCGGGGTTCACCGCGCCGGGGTGCACCATGCCGGGATGCGCCGCGCCGATGCGTACCGGCTCGGCCCGGCACGCCCCGAGCACCTTCGCCGCGAGCGCCGCCGCCGTGCCCCCGGTGGCCGCCTCGCGCAGCACCGCGACGAGGGCGTGCGGCGGGTACGGCCCGACCAGGCCGGACCCGAGCTCGGCGAGCGCACGCACGTCGCCCTCGCGGTCGGCGCCGGGCGACATCCGAGACGGCCCGCACAGCCGCGGGCGCCCGCCGGCGTCGAGCTCGATCGCGGCGGCCGTCACCGCTCCGTGCACCGCGCCCGCAGCGTGCCACCGGGCCAGCTCGCCCGCCACGGAGGCGATCACGGTCACCACCTCGCCCGGGCGCAGGGAGGAGCGCGCGGCGAGCAGCGTGTCGAGCCTGATCTCGGACATCGGGTCATCGTGCCCGTTCCGGCGCAGGCGCCGCAGAACTCGTCCACAGGCTCCCGGCGGGGGACGTCAGCGTGACACGTGGGCGAGGACGCCGAACGCGGTCGCGGCGCCGGTCAGCGTCAGCATGGTCCAGGCGACGAGACGGAACCGGCGGCGGTGCGCGGGCAGCTCGCCGGGCAGGGCGAAGACGCGCGCGGGCCACATCCGCCACGACACCACGCAGAACACGGCGGTGGCCGCCACGAGCGCGACGGCGGACGCGACGACCGACGCCCACCACAGCGCACCGTCACCCGGCGCCAGGAGCACGAGCCCGACACCGGACGCGGCGAGCACGCCGATCAGCCCGACGACCTTCCAGCGCGCGCCGGAGCCGAGGATGACGAGCAGCTCCTCCGCCCGTCCGCCGAGGACCCGCTCGACCCGCGGCTGCACGACCGCGAGGCTGTACGCCATCGCGCCGAACCACACCGCGGCGGCGAAGACGTGGGCGGCCGTGACGACGAGGGTGAGGAACGTCATCGGGCGACGACGGCGTCCTGTTGCGCGAGGGTACGCGCGTCGGCCAGCAGCCGTTGCGTCTCGAGCGCGTCGTGTGGATCGACCGGCATCGGCTCGCGGTCCCGCAGCGCCCGGGCGACGCCGGCGTAGAACTCCTGCCAGGCGCCGCGTTCCGGCGTCACCCACTCCCACTGGTCACCGCATTCGAGCCAACCCCAGCGGTCGTCGATCTCCGCGCCGTACGCCGCATGCATCGGACGGATGCCGGCGCGCAGCTGGTCCTCCTGCCGGTCGATCCGGTCGGCGACGAACGCGGCATCGGTGCCGAGGACCCGCAGCCGCGGGCCGGGCGCGCCGAACACCGCACCGACGGAGAGGTGGGCGTGCACGCCGTTCTCGTGCCGCAGCACCAGGAACACGGCATCGTCGGAGACGCCGCCGCGCACGGCGCGGACGTCCGCGTGCACCACCTCCGCGGCACCGAACAGCTGGCACGCCTGGTCGACGACGTGGCTGCCGAGGTCGAGCAGCGAGCCACCGCCCCGCTCCGGCGGCACGGTGTCGCGCCACCGGTCGGAGCGCACGGCGGGCTGCCAGCGCTCGAACCGCGACTCGTAACGCACGACCTCGCCCAGCGATCCGGCGTCGAGCAGCCGCCGCAGTGTGAGGTGGTCGGAGTCCCAGCGGCGGTTGTGGAAGACGGTCACCGCGACACCGCGGTCCGACGCGGCGGAGAGCAGCTCCTCGGCCTCGCGCGGGTCGGTCGCGAACGGCTTGTCGACGACGACGGGCACGTCACGGCGGACGGCCTCGAGCGCGAGCGGCACGTGCGACTCCGTGGGTGTCGCGACCACGACGAGGTCGACGTCGGACGCGCGACGCCAGAGCTCGTCGACCCTGTCGAAGACGATCACCCCGGGCAACGCCACCCGCGCCTGCCGCTGCCGTTCCCTGTTACCCGTCACCACCGACGTGATGCGCATGCCCTCCTGCGCCTGCACGAGCGGCGCGTGGAAGACGCTCCCGGCGAGGCCGTACCCCACGATCGCGACGCGAATCTCCCGCATACCGGCTCACGGTAGCGGTGCGGACCCGGCAGGATGAAGACATGACACCGCCGGATCGCAAGCCCATCGAGTGCTGGCTGACCGACATGGACGGCGTTCTCGTGCACGAGGGCGTCCCCGTCGCCGGTGCCCAGGAGTTCATCGGGCGGCTCCAGGCGTCCGGCAGGCGTTACCTGGTGCTCACCAACAACTCGATCTACACGCCGCGAGACCTCCGTGCCCGCCTGCTCGTCGCCGGCATCGACGTGCCCGTCGACCGCATCTGGACGTCCGCGCTCGCGACCGCGTCGTTCCTCGACACGCAACGCCCCGGCGGCACCGCCCACGTCGTCGGGGAGGCCGGCCTGACGACCGCACTGCACGAGATCGGCTACGTCCTCACCGACAACGAGCCCGACTACGTCGTGCTCGGCGAGACCAGGACGTACAGCTTCGAGGGGATCACCCGGGCGATCAGGCTGATCGACCGCGGCTCGCGGTTCATCGCCACCAACCCCGACGCGACCGGGCCGAGCAACGAGGGCGCGCTGCCCGCCACCGGCGCCGTCGCGGCGCTGATCACCAAGGCGACGGGCGTGCAGCCGTACTTCGTCGGCAAGCCCAACCCGCTGATGATGCGCAGTGCGCTCAACGCGGTCGAGGGTCACAGCGAGTCGACCGCCATGATCGGCGACCGGATGGACACCGACATCATCGCCGGCATGGAGGCGGGGCTCGAGACGATCCTCGTCCTGACCGGCGTGACCACCAGGAGCGACGTCGAGCGGCACCCGTTCCGTCCCCACCGGGTCGTCGAGTCCATCGCCGATCTCCTCGACGAGATCTGACCGGGATATGCAGACGTATGGCACGATTCCATCGCATCTCAACACCGGTGAGTGACCGTCGGCGAGCGCAAATCAAACGCTCGGAAGATCAGACGGAGAGTGCCCGTCCCGCCACGGGCGGCAGGGTTTAGGGTCGGTCGTCGTGACGAGTTTTCAGGTCGGACCCGACGCCTTTCTCCTCGACGGCAGGCCCTTCCGCGTCATCAGCGGCGCCATGCACTACTTCCGCACCCTTCCCGAGCAGCACGGCCGGCGACTCGAGCTGTTGCGCGGCATGGGCCTGAACACGATCGAGACCTACGTCGCCTGGAACGTCCACGAACCGCTGCCCGGCAGGTACGTCTGGAACGGACTGGCCGACCTGGAGGGGTTCCTCGACGCCGTCGCGGACCTCGGCATGTACGCCATCGTCCGTCCCGGCCCCTACATCTGCGCCGAGTGGGACAACGGCGGCCTGCCCGCGTGGCTGCTCCGCGACCGCTCGGCACGCGTCCGCTGCTACGACACCAACTACCTCGCCGCCGTCGACAGGTGGTTCGACCAGCTGGTCCCCCGGCTCGCCGCGCGCCAGATCCACCGCGGTGGCAACGTGATCATGGTGCAGGTCGAGAACGAGTACGGCCACTACGGCACCGACCGCCCGTACCTCGAGCACCTCGCCGGCGGCCTGCGCGGCCGCGGCATCGAGGTGCCGCTGTTCACCAGTGACGGTCCGACCGACGCCGGTCTCGCGGGCGGCTCGCTGCCCGGGGTGCTGGCGACCGTGAACTTCGGCAGCGGCGCCAAGGACGCGTTCACCACCCTGCGCCGGCACCAGCCCGATGCTCCCCTGATGTGCATGGAGTACTGGAACGGCTGGTTCGACCACTGGGGTGAGCGGCACCACGTGCGGACGGCGGACGACACGGCGCAGAACCTCGGCGAGATCCTCGACCACGGCGCGTCGGTCAACATCTACATGGCCCACGGCGGCACGAGCTTCGGGTTCTGGGCCGGGTCCAACCGCACGGAGTCGGGCGAGCTCGAGCCCACCGTCACGTCGTACGACTACGACGCCCCGCTCGACGAGGCCGGCCGCCCGACCGACAAGTACTGGGCGTACCGCAAGGTGATCGGTAAGCACGTCGAGCTGCCGCCGGAGCCGGTCGTGCGCGGCCACGCCGTCATCCCCGCCACCGACCTCCCCGTCGACGGTCACCTCGACCTGCGGGCCGGCATCGACCGCATCGCCAGGGCCGCGCGCAGCGCGCCCGTCCCCCTCACGTTCGAGGAGCTCGGTATCTCCGGCGGGCTGATGCGCTACCGGTGCACCGTGACCGGTCCGCGGCCGCTCGCACCGCTGCGGTTCGAGGGGCTCGGCGACATCGCGCACGTCTGGGTCGACGACGAGTTCCGCGGCGTGATGTCGGGCACCGAGTCGCTCGATCTCGCCGTGCCGGACGACGGCGCGCGCCTCGAGGTCATCGTGAGCGCGTACGGGCGCACGAACTTCGGCATCGGCATCGGTGACCGTAAGGGCATCGTCGGCGGCGTCGTGCACGGCACGTCGTACCTGCACGGCTGGGAGTCGACGCCGGTGCCGCTCGACGCCCTGCCGATGCTCGACTTCACCGCGCCGCCGTCTCCTGGCGGCACGCGCGACCCGGCGTTCTGGCGTGCCGCCCTCGTCGTCGACACCGCGGCCGACGGCTACCTCGCGATGCCGGGCTGGGACTACGGCGTCGTCTGGGTCAACGGGTTCTGCCTCGGCCGGTACGACGGCGCCAGCGGCCCACAGCAGACGCTGTACCTCCCGTGGCCGCTGCTGCGTCCGGGCAAGAACGAGGTCGCCGTGCTCGAGCTCGGCGAGCCGAGTGGCCGCAAGGCCCCCGTCGTCGCCCTGCGCGACGCCCCCGACCTAGGCCCACCCGAGCGCTGACCTTCGCGTCCGTTCGGGTCGTTCGGGCGCGGGCTAGGCTGGCTCCCGTGACCTCCACGTTGACCTACGTCCACCTCGGGTTCGGCGACGGCGCGGTGCCGTACGAACGCGCGTGGGACGTCCAGCGGCAGACCCACGAGGCCGTGGCCGACGGCACGCGCGACGACACCTGCCTGCTCCTCGAGCACCCGGCCGTCTACACGGCGGGCAAGCGCACCGAACCGTTCGAGCGTCCGACCGACGGCACGCCGGTGGTCGACGTCGACCGCGGCGGCAAGATCACCTGGCACGGCCCCGGCCAGCTGGTCGGCTACCCGATCGTGCGGCTGCGCGACCCGATCGACGTCGTGGCGTATGTCCGCGACGTCGAGGAGATGCTGATCCGCGCCTGCGCCGACGTCGGCGTCGACACCACCCGGGTCGAGGGGCGCAGCGGCGTCTGGCTGCCCGCCGACTCCACGCGCCCGGAGCGCAAGGTCGGCGCGATCGGCATCCGCGTCTCGCGTGGCGTCACCATGCACGGGTTCGCGCTCAACTGCGACTGCGACCTCACCGCGTACGACCGGATCGTGCCGTGCGGCCTCACCGACGTCGGCGTCACGACGCTGTCGGCGGAGGCCGGCCGGCGGGTGGGCGTCGACGAGATGCTGCCCGTCGTCGAGCGGCACCTGGCCGAGGTCCTCGGCTACCGGGCACACGCCCGCGCACCGCAGGGCGAAGTCGCCGACGTGGTTAGGCTGACGGTATGACCGTGCATCCCGCCGCTCCCCTCTGCTCCGCGCCTCGCTCACGTCCGGCACACACGCGGCTGGCGGCAGGCGTCCTCGCTGCGATGCTCACGCCGGAGAGCGGCTCATGACCACCGCCTCCAACGGCCGCGCCCCGAACGGACGCAAGCTGCTCCGCCTCGAGGTGCGCAACGCGCGTACTCCCATCGAACGCAAGCCGCCGTGGATCAAGGTGCGGGTCAACACCGGGCCCGAGTACAAGGAGCTCAAGCGCCTCGTCAAGGACGAGGGCCTCCACACCGTGTGCGAGGAGGCGGGCTGTCCCAACATCTTCGAGTGCTGGGAGGACCGCGAGGCCACGTTCCTCGTCGGCGGCAACGAGTGCACCAGGCGGTGCGACTTCTGCCAGATCGACACCGGCAAGCCGGCGCCGCTCGACCGCGACGAACCGCGCCGGGTCGCCGAGTCCGTGACGACGATGGGCCTGCGCTACGCCACCATCACCGGCGTCTGCCGCGACGACCAGCCCGACCTCGGCGCGTGGCTCTACGCCGAGACCGTCCGCCAGATCCACGAGCAGATCCCCGGCTGCGGCGTCGAGCTGCTCATCCCCGACTTCAACGCCGAGGCCGAGCCGCTCGCCGAGGTCTTCGGATCGACGCCCGAGGTGCTCGCGCACAACGTCGAGACCGTCCCGCGGATCTTCCGCAGGATCCGGCCCGGCTTCCGCTTCGAGCGCTCGCTCGACGTGATCACGCAGGCACGCGACGCCGGGCTCGTCACGAAGTCCAACCTCATCCTCGGCATGGGCGAGGAGCGCGTCGAGGTCACCGAGACGATGCGCCTGCTGCACGACGCCGGCTGCGAGCTGCTCACCATCACCCAGTACCTCCGGCCGTCCGAGCGCCACCACCCGGTCGAGCGCTGGGTCGAGCCGGCGGAGTTCGAGGAGATGGGCGTCGAGGCGTACGAGATGGGCTTCGCCGGCGTGATGAGCGGACCGCTGGTCCGCTCGTCGTACCGCGCCGGTCGCCTGTACCGCCAGGCACTCGAGGCGCGGGCGATCGCCCCGGCGCGATAGCGCCCCGTATCCTCGACGCATGGCCAAGAACCCCGACCAGCCGAAGCGGCTCCAGCAGATCAAGCGGTCCGCGCAGTTCCTCTGGGAGAAGAACAGGCGCGGCTACCTGTGGATCGCCCTCGGGCTCGTCGGCCCCGTCGTCGTCGCGCTGGCGATCGGGTACGCCCTCGACTACCTGCTCTACGCGATCTTCCTCGGCGTGCTCTCCGGCCTGACGGTCGCGATGTTCATCTTCGGCCAGCTCGTCCAGAAGGCCGCGTACAGCAACATCGAGGGCCAGACGGGCGCGGCCGCCGCCGTGCTCGAGGGGCTGCGCGGCGACTGGCAGGTGACGGCCGCCGTCGCGATCAACAAGGACCAGGACGTCATCCACCGCGCCGTCGGACGCCCCGGCGTCGTCCTCGTCGCCGAGGGCTCGTCCCCGCGGCTCGCCCGCCTGCTCGCGGCCGAGAAGAAGAAGATCGCCAGGGTCGCGTTCGACACCCCGATCTACGACCTCAGGTGCGGCACCGGCGACGACGAGGTGCCGCTCAAGAAGCTCCAGTCGCGCATCCTGAAGCTCCCCCGCAACCTCGACAAGAAAGAGGTGTCGGAGGTCAAGCGGCGGATGCGCGCACTCGGCAACAGCCCGCTGCCGATGCCCAAGGGCCCGCTGCCCAAGGGCGCCAGGCAGAAGATGCCGAAGATGCCCAAGGCCCAGCGCTGACGGCCCGGATTCCCTGTCGTAGCAACGTTCTGTAGTCAATTCGACTACGTAAAGTAGTTTGATCACGGATCCATATGTTTGTGGCGTTGAGGATGCGCGCGCGAGTGTGAACGCGTAGAGTCACGTCCTGTGCACGCACCGCGAACACTGGTTCCACACCAGGGATCAGCCGGGGCGTCGCACGTGCCCTCGTCGCAGTCGCCTCTACGGCGCACGCGAACTCTGTAGCACCACCGCTCCCCCGATCGCTGCGCCATGCCGCGGTCGGGTCGCCACGCCCGGCACGGGCCGTACGTCGGGAAGGGAGGACCGGGTTGGGATCCGTCCGCGACATCGCCGCGGCCGTCCGTCCGGAGCTCGCCTCGTACACCAGGGAGCTGCTCGCCACGGACGGCGACGCCTGGCACCTGGAGTCCCACGAGGTCTGGTGCACCGCGATCCCGCGGCACCGCGCGCTCGCGCCCCAGGGGTGGAAGATCCACGTCTCGGCGACGCCCGCGTCGGTCCACGAGGTGCTCGACGGTGCGGTGCCGGTGCTGCGCCGGCATGCGGTGGCGTTCAAGGTCGCGCGTGACCTCGACGCGGTCCGCTGGCTGACCGGTCGCGACTGCGACCGCGCGCTCGCGGGCAAGGTGCTCACCGTCTATCCCGCCGACGACGCCGCCTTCGTCGCGGTCGCGACCGACCTCCACGACGCCGTCGGCGCGCTGCCGGGACCCCGGATCCTCTCCGACCGCCCCTACGCACCCGGCAGCTCGATCCACTACCGGTACGGCGGCTTCCGCGGCGACGGGCAGCTCGACGACGACGGCGTCTACCGCCACCTGCTGACCGCGCCGGACGGCAGCACCACGATCGACCGGCGCGAGGCCTGGTTCTCCGCGCCGTCCTGGGCGCCAGATCCTTTGCTAGCACAGCCGTTGCTAACACAGCCTTTGCTAGCACAGCCGTTGCAGGCAACCGCGTCACCGGCACAGTCGGACGCCGGCGCGGCCGTGCTCCTCGGCGACCGGTACGTCGTTCGCGGCGCCCTGCGACACTCCGCGAAGGGCGGCGTCTACCTGGCCCGCGACGAGCGCACCGGCGCCGACGTCGTGGTCAAGCACGCCAGGACCCACGCCGAGGTCGACAGCGCGGGACACGACGCGCGCGACCTGTTGCGCAACGAGGCGCGCGCCCTCGAGGCGCTCGCCGGCGTCGCTCCGGTGCCGCGCTCGCTCGGTCTCTTCGAGCAGGACGGCGACGTCTTCCTCGCCCAGGAACGCCTGGCCGGACGTCCGCTGCGGTCCTGGGTGCACGAGCTCGCCGCCGCGCGTCCCGGCGTCCCACAGGTGTCCGCCTGGCCGGTCGCCCGCGCCCTGACCGCCGCGGTCGCGGCAGTCCACGGTGCGGGCCTCGTGCTGCGCGACCTCAGTCCGACCAACGTTCTCGTCGACGACGACGGCACCGTCCACCTCGTCGACCTCGAGCTCGCCACCCCGGTCGGCGGCGTCGCGCGCCGCTCGGGCACGCCCGCCTACCAGGCGCCGGAGCACCACACCGGCGACGACCGCGTCACGGCGACGGTGGCCGAGGACCTCTACAGCCTCGGCTGCCTGCTGTTCCTGATCGCCACCGGCTGCGACCCGCTGCTGCCCGCCGACGACGGCGCCGGCCGGCGTCCGCTCGGCGACCGGCTGGCCGGCTGGCTCGACCTCGTCGCCGCGCACGGCGACTCCGCGGCAGCCGCCCGGCCGGCGATCCGCGGCCTCCTCGCCGCCGACCCGGCGTGCCGCTGGTCACTCGCCGACGTCGAGTCGTTCCTCGCCGCCCAGCCCGATCAGGTGGCGCCCGCCGTCCCGGTCACGGCTGCCGGCGTCACCCCGCCCGACCCCGCCCGGCTGCTGTCCGACGGCCTCGCGTACCTCCTCGACACGATGACCCCGGAACGCACGCGCCTGTGGCCGACCGGGTCGTTCGGCGGCCAGACCGACGCCGGCAACGTCCAGCACGGCGCGGCCGGCGTGCTCGTCACGCTCGCCGCCGCGATGCCGCACGCGACCGACGCGGCGACGACCCGCGCCGTCGCCACCGCCGCGTCGTGGCTCACCCGCCAGGTGCCGCCACGGCCTCCGCGCCATCCGCTGCCCGGCCTGTACTTCGGTCGCGCCGGCGTCGCGTGGGCGCTCGCCGACGCGGGCAGCGCACTCGGCGACGACGCGCTCGTCGACGCCGCCGTGCACCGCCTCCTGCGGCTGCCCGCGGCCTGGCCCAACCCCGACGTCGCGCACGGTCTCGCCGGCGCGTGCCTCGCCCACGTCCACCTCGCGCGCCGCACCGGCGACGAGCGTCTCGCCCGGCGGGCCGACGCCTACGCCGACGCGCTGGCGGCCGCGGCCGACGAGGACGAGCTCGGCCCGTACTGGCGCATCCCCGCGGACTCCGACTCGGTGCTGGCCGGCAAGGTCCACCACGGGTTCGCGCACGGCGCCGCCGGCATCGGCTACGCCCTGCTGGCCAACGGCCGCGACGCCGACGTCCGGCTCGCCGTCCGCACCGGCGACGCCCTGTGCCGCGCGGCGCAGGTCGACGGCGACGGCGCCGCCTGGTGGCCGGTCGGACAGCGGGAACCCACCCGGTTGCCGCACTGGTGCAGCGGCTCCTCGGGCATCGGCACCTTCCTGCTGCGCCTGTACGCGAGCACCGGCGAGCGACGCTTCGCCGACCACGCGATCGCCGCGGCCACCGCCGTGCACCGCTCGCGCTGGCAGTCGTCCCCCGCCGCCTGTCACGGGCTCGCGGGTGACGGCCAGTTCCTGCTCGACGCGGCCGACGTCCTCGTCGACCCGACCTACCACGCCCTGGCCGCCGACCTCGCCACCTGTCTCGCCGCACGGCACTGCGTCCGCGACGGCCGCGTGCTCGTGCCGGACGAGGGCGGCAGGGACGTCGTCGCCGACCACCAGGTCGGCGTCGCCGGCGTGGTCGCGTTCCTGACCCGCCTGCTGCACGGCGGTCCGCGGCCGTTCATGGTCGACGGGGAGGCCCGCCCGTGCTGACCAGGACGAGCTTCCGCTTCTCGCCCGCGGGCACGCGCGCCGCCTGCCTGGTCGCACGCGAGCCGGGCGAGTGGCGGGTCGAGTCGTGGTCGCTCGATCCCGTCGAGCCGGCGTTCACCAGCACCGAGCTCGCCGTCCGCGGACCCGCGAGCCAGGTGCTGCCACTCGACGGCGGCGCCGTCCTGTGCTGCCAGCCGGCGCCGAACGACGAGCGCCGTCACGAGATCACCCTCGTCCGGCCGGACGGCTCCGCGCGACGGATCGCCGCGCACCGCGCACTCGGCCTGCGGCTGCTCGACCACCCCCACGCCGGCGCCCTCGCGGTCGCCGTGAGCACCGACGGCGAGGCCGAGCTGTCGTCGAGCGTCTGGCTCGTGCGCGACGACGCACCCGCGCTCACCCACGCACTCACCGTCCCCGGCCTGCTCGCGGGCGGGAGCTGGCTCGACCATGGCGCGACGCGACTGGCGTTCACGCAGGCGCGCCTGGGACACCTCACCACCCTCGTCGCCGACCTGTCCTCCGCATCGGTCGCGCCGCTCTGGCCGGATCTCTCCGGCGTACGGCTGCTGCTCGCCTCGCCAGGCGGTCGTCTGCTGCTCGCCGCCGACGACGAGCAGGCGATCGGCTGGGCGACCGAGGAGGGCGAGCTCCGCTGGTCGGCCGCGCTCGACGGCCGTCGTGCCGCACTCCCGCTCGCGGTCGACGTCTCGGGCACGCGGGTCGCCGTCCGCGTCGAGGATGGCGCACGCTCCGGGATCGCCGTGTACACGCCGCACGACGACGCACTCGCCGACCTGTCACTGCCCGCCGGCACCGTCGGCGGCACCGCGTCGTGGCGCGCCGACTCGGTGCGCTTCCCGTTCGCGCCGCCCGGGCACCCCGCCGGCATCGCCGAGGTGCGCGTCGGCGACTCCCGGACGTTCCGCATGCCTGGCGCGTCCGCCGCGACCGACCGCCTCGCACCGCGCGTGGAGAGCTTCACCGGGCCCGACGGCGCCGTCGAGGCGATCGTCCACGGCGACTGGCGGCACGCTCCGGCCGTCGTCGTCGCCTTGCACGGCGGTCCCGAGGCCTGCTGGCGGATCGACGGCGACCCGTTCCTCGCCTCGCTCGCGGCCGACGGCGCCGCGGTCGTCGCGGTGAACCCCCGCGGCAGCCGCGGCTACCCCGGTGCCGGCGAGGCCGTCCGCGACGCGTGGGGCGGACCCGACCTCCGCGACGTCCTCACCGTCGCCACGGCGCTGACCGGCAGGCGCGGCAGGCCCGTGCGCCTCTTCGGCGCGAGCTACGGCGCGTTCCTCGCGCTGCTCGCGCTCGCGACCCGGCCGGAGCTGTGGGAGCGCGCCGCGGTCGTCGCGCCGTTCCTGTCCGGCGAACGGCTCTTCGCCGACGCGGGACCCCGCGTGCGCGCGCTGCTCGACCGGCTCGGCGGGCGGACGGTCTACACCGACGACCTCGGTCCGCGCGACGTCCTGCTGCTCGCCGACCGCATCGCCACGCCGCTGCTCCTGATGCACGGCACGGACGACGACGTGATCCCGGTGCACCACTCCCGCGAGCTGCACGCGCGGCTGCGCGAGCGCGGCGCCGACGTCACGTACCTCGAGCTCACCGACTCCGGCCACGACCCGCTCGCGGGTCCCCGTGCCGGAGCCGCCGCCGAGCGGCTGCGCGGCTTCCTCACCGAGGGAGTGCCGAGCGCCCCGGCCGTCGACCGCCACCACGGTCCGCGTGGTGGTACGCACCTAGCACTCGGAAGGAGGTGAACCAATGAAGGAGCTCACGTTGGATGTAGCGGCGCTCGAGCGCCTGCCCGAGGTGGAGTCCGTCGAGCTCGGCGGATGCCACGGTTGCGGGCTGGCGACCTGTGTCGTCAGCTGCCTGAGCACGGGCGGCGTCCACGTCGGAGTCGGTATCGGTATCGGCGTCGACCTCTGACGAGCAGTACCAGCACAAGCGCTACCGCAGTAAAGGGGTCGGCCGCGCCAGAAGGCGCGGCCGACGGAGGGACGTGGTGCGAGGGCGGTCACGACCGCTCTCGCACCCGTCCGTTACCTCAAAGTGTGCGCCTGGAGAAGCCCAAGCTGATGGCCACGACCCCCGTCACGTCGACGAATGGCACGGACAGGTTGCTGCTCGTCACGTTGCGTGCCCAACCCGGCTGGCTGGCGGTCACCGTCCTCGCCGGCCTGGTCTCGGCCGGTGGCCAGCTGCTCCTCCCGTACGCGATGGGCGGAGCGCTCGACGCCGCGCTCGCGGGCGGTGCGGGACTCGCCGGTGGCGTCGCCCTGCTCGGCGTGGTGATCGTCACCGTGACGGCCGGCGACGTCCTGGCCCAGATCGCCGGCACCGCGGGCGTGGCCGGCACGACGGCGTGGATCCGCCGCCGGGTGCTCGCGAACCTGCTCGGCCTCGGCCTCCCCGGCCGCAACGTCTACCCGCCGGGCGACGCCGTCACCCGCCTCACCGCGGGCTCGGCGCTGGCCGGCCGGGTCGTCCCCCTCGTCCTCTCGGCGGTCACCACGGCCGCGACCGCGCTCGCGGCGCTCGTCCTGCTCGGCCTGCTCGACTGGACGCTGCCGATCACGCTCGTCGCCGGCCTGCTGGTCGGCGTCCTGCTGCTGCGCCCGTTCACCCGGCAGGCGACGACGGCGTTCGAGGAGTACCAGACGGCGCAGGGCGACATCGCCAGCCGCCTCGTCGACGCGCTCGGCGGGCTCCGGACGATCCGCGCCTCGGGCACCGCCGACCGCGAGGTCGACCGGGTACTCGGCCCGCTGCCGACCCTGCGCGACTCGGGGCTGCGCACCTGGACGCTCCAGCGGCGGCTCGCGTGGACGTTCGGGCTGCTGATCCGCGTCCTGCAGGTGGCGGTGCTCGCCGCTGCCGGCTGGGCCGTGAGCCAGGGCCGGCTGACGCCCGGCGAGCTGATCACGGCGGTCGGGTACTCGACCATCGCCCTGCAGGCCGTCGAGCAGATCGACCTGTTCGTCGAGCTCGTCCAGGTGCGGGCGGGCGCGACCCGCGTGCGACCGCTCATGCACCGGCCACATACCGTCGCGCCGGAGGTGCGCCTGCCCGACGGCGGCGGGGAGATCGAGCTGCGCGACGTCACTGTGCGCCTCGACGACCGCGTCGTCCTCGACGACTGCGACCTGCACGTCCCCGCCGGGTCGACGACCGCCGTCGTCGGTCGAAGCGGCTCGGGCAAGTCGGTCCTCGTCGGCCTGCTCGGACGCCTCGTCGAGCCGACAGCGGGCGAGGTGCTCGTCGACGGCTGCCCGGTCTCGGCCGTCGCGGACACCGACCTCAGGCAGGCCGTGGCGTACGCGTTCGAGCGTCCGGTGCTCGTCGGCGAGACCGTCGGCGAGGCGATCGGCTACGGGCTCCCCCGGGCGGCCGCCAGGTTCGACCACACCACGGTGACGACCGCCGCGCGCACCGCGCTCGCCGACCGCGTCGTGCGCCGGCTCCCGCTCGCGTACGACAACCCGTTGCGCGACACCCCGATGTCGGGTGGCGAACGCCAGCGGGTGGGGCTGGCCCGCGCGGTCGCAGCGCGGCCGCGCATCCTCGTCCTCGACGACGCGACGTCGAGCCTCGACACCGCGACCGAGGTCGAGCTCCAGGCCAACCTCGTCCGGGCGCTACCCGAGCGCACCCGCGTCGTCGTGACCCACCGCGCGCGGACGGCCGCGCACGCCGACCAGGTCGCGTGGCTCGACGACGGGCGGGTCCGCGCGGTCGGCACCCACGCCGAGCTGTGGCGCGACCGCGCGTACCGCGCGCTGTTCACCGGCGACGAGCCAGGGGCGGCGCCGTGATCGTCGCGGGGATGCGGCTCCTGCTGCAGGGACTGCGCGGTCAGCGGGCGTCGCTCGCCTGGCTGGTGTTCTGGTCCCTGGTCGAGGCGGTCCCCGCGCTGCTGACGGGCAAGTTCCTCGCCCTCGCGCTCGACGACGGGTTCCTCGTCGGCCGGCCCGTCACCGGCGTCACCTGGCTCGGTGCGCTGCTCGCCACGATGGCCGTCGCCGCGGTCGGGACGGCGATGGTCTACCCGCGGCTCGCGGCCGTGGTCGAGCCGCTGCGCGACGCACTGGTCAGGCAGGTCGTCGACGCGAGCCTGCACACCGACGGCCACGAGGCCAACCCCGCGGCCGTCTCGCGACTGACCGGGCAGGTCGAGACGACACGTCGCCTGGTCTCGGCGCTGCTGCGTACGGCACGGCAGTTCGGCCTCGCCCTGGTCGCGACCATCATCGGTGTCACCGTGCTCGCGCCCGCGCTGCTCCTGGTCGTGGCGCCGCCGCTCGTCGTCTCGCTCGCCATCTTCGTGGTCATGCTGCCGCGCCTGGTCGACCGGCACCGCGACGTCGTCCTCGCCGACGAGGCGGTGGCGCGCGACACCACGAACGTCCTGCAGGGCCTGCGCGACGTGCTCGCGTGCCAGGCGTCGCGACGGGCCCGTACGGACGTCGGGGCGTCCATCGACCGGCAGGCGTCGGCGAGCCGCGCGCTCGCGCGGACGTCGTCCATGCGCATCATCGTGGTCGCCGTCGGCGTCCAGCTGCCCCTCGTCGCACTCATCGCGTCCGGACCGTTCCTCGTCCGCAACGGCTGGGTGACGCCGGGCGGCCTCGTCGCCGCCGCGGGCTACCTCACCGTGACCCTGGCGCCCGCCATGCAGGCGCTCGTCCAGGTCGCGGGCGCGTGGGGGCTGCAGCTCGCGGTCGTGCTCGCACGCCTCGCCGAGACCGTGCGGCGTCCCGACCTCGCGCCCGACGTCCGTGCCACCACCGTCGGCCGGGGCCACCGCTCGCCCTCCAGCCACACCATCGTGGCGCGCGGGCTGACGTTCGCGTACGGACCCGACGCCGAGCCGCTCATCGCCGGGCTCGACCTGACGATCCGCGGCGAGGAGCACCTCGCCGTCGTCGGGCCGAGCGGCATCGGCAAGTCCACGCTCGCGGACCTGTTGTCCGGGCTGCTGCCGCCGCAGGAGGGCACCGTCCACCTCGGTGGCGTCGACCTCACGGCCTGGGACCCCGCGGCGCTGCGGCACACCGTCGCGCTGATCCCGCAGGAGGCGTACGTCTTCCGCGGCACGCTGCGCGAGAACGTCGCCTACCTCGCTCCCGACGTCCCCGACTGGCGGCTCGGCCAGATCGCCGACGAGCTCGGCGCCGACGGGCTGGTGCGCCGCATCGGCGGCTGGGACGCCCTGACCCGACCGGCCGACCTCGGCACCGGCGAGCGCCAGCTCGTCGCACTCGTCCGCGCGTACGCGAGCCACGCCGCCGTCGTGGTGCTGGACGAGGCGACCTGCCACCTCGACCCGGCCGCCGAGGAGCGCGTGGAACGCGCCTTCGCCCGCCGGCCGGGCACGCTGATCGTGATCGCGCACCGGATCAGCTCCGCGATGCGCGCCGACCGCATCCTCGTCCTCGACGGCGACGCCGTGCAGTCCGGCAGCCACGACGACCTGCTCACCAGATCCCCGCTCTACAAGGAACTGGTCGGCTACTGGGGCGCCCCGGCGGAGACCCCGACCCCTCCCCTGCTGATCACGTTAACCTCGATTGTTCACGTGGGGTGGTGGTGTGGCCGTGGTGGGGTGTTGTGGGGTGTGGTTGAGGTGTTTGCGGGGTGGGGGGTAGGGCGGTGGCCCGGTTGTCGCCTGGGGTGGGCGCCGGTTCCA